>DAIDAU010000359.1 GCA_027310465.1 Rhodocyclaceae bacterium | reverse complement strand
AGTGCAGCACCGGCAGGTCGAAGCCGCCGCCGTTCCAGGAGACGAGCTGCGGCGTGTATTTCTCGATGCCGCCGTAGAAGCGCTGGATGATCTCGCCTTCCGACAGCTTCGGC
Organism: Rhodocyclaceae bacterium; assembly: GCA_027310465.1. Taxonomy (GTDB): domain Bacteria; phylum Pseudomonadota; class Gammaproteobacteria; order Burkholderiales; family Rhodocyclaceae; genus Nitricoxidireducens. Next base: position 32,558 of record DAIDAU010000359.1, on the reverse strand, counting down.
GCGGCCAGCGACCACACCTTGAAGCCGTCGTCGCTGCGCATGGCGCAGGAGATCACCGCGACGCGCTGCAGGTGGTGCGGCAGGAAATCGGAGCCGTTCCTCGCGCGCTGGCGCTGGAACGCCAGCTCCGCCACCTCGGCGTCCGGCAGGTCCGCCGGCAGGCCGTGCAGCGCTCGCACGCCGGCGACGTCGGGGATGGTTTCGATGTCGAAGACGAGGACGGGAATCATGGCTTCTTCTGCGGCTCGTTCGCGGCCTGCGGTTCGCCGCCGGGCGCCGCGGGGAAATGCACGTGCACGTTGACGCAGCCGCCAAGCAGCAGCGCGGCGAGCAGCGGCAGGAGGGATCGCTTGATCATTGGACGAGCATGGCGGATTTCCCCGCGAGGACTTCGCGGATGCGCGCGACGAGCGCGTCCCAGTCGAGGCGCGGATTGTAGCCGATGATGCGCACCGACGGAAAGCCGCGGCCCTCCATCAGCACGATGCCGTCGCCGTCGCGGCCGATGCCGTCGATGGTGCAGACGCCGTCCGCGAGCCTGGCGGCGATGCCGATGCGATCGTAGCCGAAGCCGATGGAGCGCTCCGGCAGGTGCTTGGCGCCGGACGGCAGGCCGCCCTCGCCCATCGACGCGATGTCGCGCAGGGCGCCGACGCTGACTTCGCGCAGGTAGTCGCCGTCCGCGCTCGCCAGCCGCGCCTCGAAATGCAGCGGCTTCCAGCCGGTCATCTCGAGATCGCGCAGGTCGGCGTCGAAGCGGCCGGCGATGGTGCCGAAGGAGAACGTCTGCGTCAGCATGCCGAGGTCGAGGTTGCGCGCCGTGACGTCGACGACGAAGCGCCGCTCCTTGCTGAAGGCGTCGATCACGCGCAGCTGGTTGACCGCGATGGCGCCGTCGAACACGGTCATCGCCAGCACGCCGTCGAGCGCCAGCGTGCCCTTGTCGTAGGCGACGCGCGGGATGCGCGCGGTGAAGGTGCCGGCCATCGTCGGCATGCCGAGCGCGTGCGACAGCTTCGGCATCGAGACGCCTTCGATGCCGCCGCTGAAGTCGCCGTGCCAGCCGCCGGGGCCGCGGCCGAGCGTCAGGGCGTCGATGGTGAACTTGCCGTCGAGCATCGGCGCCTCGAGGTCGCGCACGCGCGCTTCGCTGCCGGCGATGGCGATCGGGAAGCTGAACTTGCCGAGCGGCAGGTCGCCGAGCGCGCCCGACGTCACGCCCATTTCGGCCTGCGTCGGCGCGTCGGCCTCCCACGGGATGCGCGCGCTGACGCCGCGCAGGTCGATGTGACCGGTGAAATCGGACACCGCCGCGTCCTGCAGGCCGGCGTAGAAGCGCAGCAGCCGGCCGCGCCGCCCCTCCGCGGAGAACATCGCGTAGCCCTCGGTGCGCCACGCCGGGAAGCCGTATTGCTCGAGCCACGGCTGCAGCCATTCGCGCATCGCCGTGGCGAGATCCAGCCGCTCGGTGACGAAGCCCCAGGCCGTCGTCTCGTCGTTCACGCGGTCCCAGCGCAGGCTGGCGTTGACCGCGCCGAAGCGCGCCACCTCGAGCCGCGCCATCGCCACGTCGATCTCCTTGGGCCCGACGGTTCCGTTCGCCACCGCTCTCATGCCGCCTTCGCGCCGCCACGGCGCCCGCAGCAGCTCGCCGTGCGGCCAGTCGAGACGCGCCTGCCAGTTCCAGTCGCCGCGCTTGCCGCGCTGCGCGTCGACCTCCAGCGTCGCCGCGATCCCCTTGGCCGACACGTCGCCCCTGGCGAAGCCGACGTCGCGCAGCGCCAGCTCGAGCTTGGCCTTGCCGTCGAGCGCGCTCAGGCGGAAATCCGCCTTGCCTTCGGGCTTCCACCCGCGCAGCCGCTTCACCAGCGGCGAAAGGTCGACCGCGTCGACGTCGTGCAGGACGAATTCGAAGAAGCCGTCGCGGGCGCGATAGGCCAGCGAGAACGGCAGCGGCGGCCGGCCGCGGCCGCGCTCGTCGTCGCTCGACAGCGTGCCTAGCGGGCAGTCGAGGCGGTGGCCGTCGAAGAAGAAGTCGGAGCAGTGCAGGCGCAGCTCGCGGTATTCGGCCTGCCCGATGCGCAGGCGGCGCAGGCGGATGTCGGCTTCGCCCTCGCGCGCCGCGTCGAAGCTCAGCACCATGCCTTCGGCGTCGAAGAATTCGTGGTGGACCGCGTCGAAGGAGAGGGAGACCTCCGCCGCCCGCGCCGGCAGCGCGAGCAGGCAGAGCATCAGCAGCGCGATGCGGAGCGGCGCCTTAAGCGGGGAACACACCGGTCGTCAGATAGCGGTCGCCGCGGTCGCAGACGATGCTGACGATCACCGCGTTCTTGAGCTGCGCCGAGATGCGCAGCGCAACGGCGAGGGCGCCGCCCGACGAGACGCCGGCGAAGACGCCCTCCTCGCGCGCCATGCGCCGCGCCATGTCCTCGGCTTCGGCCTGGCTCACGTACTCGATGCGGTCGACGGCAGACTTGTCGTAGATCTTCGGCAGGTAGGCCTCCGGCCATTTGCGGATACCGGCGATCTGCGAGCCCTCCTCCGGCTGGCAGCCGACGATCTCGATCTTCGGGTTCTGCTCCTTGAAGAAGCGCGAGCAGCCCATGATGGTGCCCGTCGTGCCCATGCTCGAGACGAAGTGCGTGATGCGCCCTTCGGTGTCGCGCCAGATCTCGGGACCCGTGCCCTCGTAGTGCGACAGCGGATTGTCGGGATTGGCGAACTGGTCGAGCACCATGCCTTTGCCGTCGCGCATCATCTTGTCGGCGAGATCGCGCGCCGCCTCCATGCCGCCGGACTTGGGGACGAGGATCAGCTCGGCGCCGAAGGCGCGCATGGTCTGGCGCCGCTCCACGCTCTGGTTCTCCGGCATGATCAGGATCATGCGGTAGCCGCGCATCGCGGCCGCCATGGCAAGCGCGATGCCGGTGTTGCCGGAGGTCGCCTCGATCAGCGTGTCGCCGGGCTTGATCGTGCCGCGCTTTTCCGCATGGGTGATCATCGACAGCGCAGGGCGATCCTTCACCGATCCAGCCGGATTGTTGCCTTCGAGCTTGACGAGGATGACGTTGTTGCGGCGGGCGTTGTCGGCGCCGGGAATGCGCTTGAGCATCACCAGCGGAGTGTTGCCGACGTAGTCTTCTAGGGTTCGGTAGGCCATGGGGTAATGATACCGCGGTGTCGGCACGCGCCGTGCGCAGCGCGCGCTCGGGCCGACGGGGTGCCCTGCTGCGCTGCGTGTCCCCCGGCGGACAAGAGCGATAAGGCGTCCGCCTCCTCCTTTACCTACGCGCAGCAGGGCACCCCATCAGCCCGGCGTGGAACGGCCATGCCGGCCTGACCGGGCCAGAACGGCGCGGTGCCGAGCCGAGGGTGGCGGGTGGTCGTCGACGCTTAGGTAAAGGAGGAGGCGCAGGCCCTTTGATCTTCTGCGCCGGGGGACACGGAGCGGCGACGACCACCCGTCGCCCTCGGCGGATTAACCCCCCGGTTCTCAGCAGCCAACGAAGCGATCAGCCCAGTTCCACCAGCAGATCCTTCGCCTCGATCTTGTCCCCAGGCGACACGAACACCTTGGCCACGATCCCATCGCGGTCCGCCGTGATCATGGTCTCCATCTTCATCGCCTCGATCGACAGCAGCGGCGTGCCCTTGCGCACCTTGGCGCCGGCCTTGATCGCGACGGTCGAGACCATGCCGGGCATGGGGGCCGGCACGTGGTTCGGGTTGTTCGGGTCGGCCTTCGGATGGATTTGCACCGTGGCGATCGCGCCGGCCTTGCGTACGCGCATGTCGCGCGGCTGGCCGTTGAGCTCGAAGAACAGCTTGACCATGCCCTCTTCGTCGGGATCGGTGCGGCCGTTGAGGCGCACGATGATCGACTTGCCCTGCTCGAGGTTGACCGCCATCTCGTCGCGCTCGCCCATGCCGTAGAAGAACACCGGCGTCGGCAGCTGCGAGACGGCGTCGTAGTGCTTCTGGTGCTCGGCGAAATCGGCGAAGACCTTCGGGTACATGAGATACGAGGCGAAGTCGGCGTCGCTCATCGGCCGGCCGATGGCCTGCTCGCCGTCGGCGCGCAGCGCGTCGAGATCCGCGGGCGGGATGATTTCGCCCGGACGTCCGGCGAGCGGCGGCTTGCCCTTGAGGATCTTCTTCTGCAGGGCCAATGGGAAGCCGTCGGCCGGGAAGCCCATCTCGCCGCGGAACATCGAGATCACCGAGTCGGGGAAGGCGATTTCCTTGTCTGGATCGGCGACGTCCTCGGGCGTGAGGTCGTTCACCACCATCGCCAGCGCCATGTCGCCGACGACCTTGGACGACGGCGTCACCTTGACGATGTCGCCGAACAGCTGGTTCACGTCGGCATAGGCCTTGGAGACCTCGGCCCAGCGGTGCTCGAGGCCCATCGAGCGCGCCTGCTCGCGCAGGTTCGTGTATTGGCCGCCGGGCATCTCATGGCGATAGACGTCGGAGGTGCCCGAGCGGATGTCCGGCTCGAACGGCGAATAGAAGCGGCGCACGTCCTCCCAATAGCGCGAGAACGGCTGCATCTGGTCGATGGTCATGCGCGGCGCACGCTCGGTGCCTTCGAGCGCCGCGGTGATCGCGCCGAGGCTCGGCTGCGAGGTGAGGCCGCTCATCGAATCCATCGCGCCGTCGACGGCGTCGACACCCGCTTCGATCGCCGCCAGCACGCTGGCCGCCGAGGCGCCGCTGGTGTCGTGGGTGTGCAGGTGGATCGGGATGCCGATCTCCTCCTTCAGCGCCTTGACCAGTTCGCGCGCCGCGCGCGGGCGGCAGACGCCGGCCATGTCCTTGATGCCGAGGATGTGCGCGCCGGCCTTCTCGAGCTGCTTGGCCATGGTCACGTAGTATTTGAGGTTGTACTTCGGCCGGCTGGCGTCGAACAGGTCGCCGGTGTAGCAGATCGCCGCTTCGCAGAGCGCCCCGCTCTCGATGACCGCGTCCATCGCGACGCGCATGTTGTCGACCCAGTTCAGCGAGTCGAACACGCGGAACACGTCCATGCCGTTCTTGGCCGCCTGCTCGACGAAGTAGCGCACAATGTTGTCGGCGTAGTTGGTGTAGCCGACGGCGTTGCCCGAGCGCAGCAGCATCTGGAACAGGATGTTCGGCACGGCTTCGCGCAGCAGCGCGAGGCGCTCCCACGGGTCTTCCTTGAGGAAGCGCATGGCGACGTCGAAGGTCGCGCCGCCCCAGCATTCGAGCGAAAAGAGCTGCGACAGGTCGCGCGCATAGTGCGGCGCGATCGCGGTCATGTCCGCGGTGCGCATGCGCGTGGCGAACAGCGACTGGTGGGCGTCCCGCATCGTCGTGTCGGTCAGCAGCACCTGCGGCTGCTCGAGCATCCACTTGGCGAACTTCTTTGCGCCGAGCTTCTTCAGCAGGTCGCGCGTGCCGGGCGGCACCGGCGCCGCGAGGTCGGTCTTCGGCATCAGCGGCTGCGTCAGCGGCAGCTTGGGCAGCGTGCGGCCCTTGACCTCGTCGTTGCCGTTGACCACGACTTCGCCGACGAAGCGCAGCAGGCGCGAGGCGCGGTCGCGGCGCTTGGGGAAGTGGAACAGCTCGGGATGCGTGTCGATGAAGCGCGTCGAGCATTCGCCGGCGACGAACTTCGGATGGTCGATCAGGTTCTCGAGGAACTGCAGGTTGGTCGACAGTCCACGCACCTTGAACTCGCGCAGCGCGCGGCCCATGCGATGGATGGCGTCCTCGGCCGTCGGCGCCCAGGCGGTCACTTTCACCAGCAGCGAGTCGTAGTACGGCGTGATGACGGCGCCGGTATAGGCGGTGCCGGCGTCGAGGCGGATGCCGAAGCCGGCCGCGCTGCGATAGGAGTTGATGCGGCCGTAATCCGGCGTGAAGTTGTTCTCCGGGTCTTCCGTGGTGACGCGGCATTGCAGCGCATGGCCCGAGAGGCGGATGTTCTTCTGCGCCGGCACGCCGGAGTCCTTGTGCCCGATCTTGGCGCCCTCGGCGATGCGGATCTGCGCCTTGACGATGTCGATGCCCGTGACCTCCTCGGTCACGGTGTGCTCGACCTGGATGCGCGGGTTGACCTCGATGAAGTAGAACTTGCCGGTATCGGCGTCCATCAGGAACTCGACCGTGCCGGCATGCGTGTAATTCACCGCGCCGGCCAGCGCCAGCGCCGCGCCGCAGATCTGCTCGCGCTGATCGTTGTTCAGGTAAGGCGCCGGCGCCTGCTCGACGACCTTCTGGTTGCGCCGCTGCACCGAGCAGTCGCGCTCGAAGAGATGCACGACGTGGCCGTGCTTGTCGCCCATGATCTGCACCTCGACGTGGCGCGCGTCGCGCACCAGCTTCTCGAGGTACATCTCGTCGTTGCCGAAGGCCGCGCCGGCTTCGCGCCGCGCCACGTCGAGTTGCGCCTTGAGGTCGGCCTCGGATTCGATCACGCGCATGCCGCGGCCGCCGCCGCCCCAGCTCGCCTTGAGCATCAGCGGATAGCCGATCTCGGCGGCGAGTTTCGCCGCCTGCTTGAAGTCCTTCGGCAGCGGATCGGTCGCCGGCATCACCGGCACGCCGGCCGCCACCGCGGCATTGCGCGCCGCGACCTTGTTGCCCAGCGTGCGCATGACTTCCGGCGTGGGGCCGACGAACATGATGCCGGCCTTGCCGCAAGCCTCGGCGAAATCGGGGTTCTCGGAAAGGAAGCCGTAGCCCGGATGGATCGCATCCACCTTCGCATCCTTGGCGATGCGGATGATGTCCTCGATGTCGAGATACGCCTGCAGCGGCTTCTTGCCGTTGCCCACCAGGTAGCTCTCGTCGGCCTTGAAGCGGTGCAGCGCGAAGCGGTCCTCGTTCGAGTAGACGGTGACCGTGCGTATGCCCATTTCATTCGCAGCGCGCAATACGCGGATCGCGATTTCGCTGCGGTTGGCGATCAGGAGTTTGCGGATCTTGCTCATGGGGGCTCCGGGGCAAAAAAATGGCCGAACGGACGTCGGCCGGTTGCATATTGCGAGGGCGTAATCGTACCGCAAATGTGGTAATCGCGATGCAACAATGGCGCTCTTCTCGGCTGAGAGAGCCGGACTTATCGGGGCATAAGTTGGTCGCCTTCGGTTGGTGCGAGGGTGCGAGCGCTCGGGCCGACGGGGTGGTCCGCTGCGCTCCATGTCCCCCGGCGGACAAAGACGATAAGGCGTCCGCCTCCTCCTTTACTTACGCGCAGCGGACCACCCCATCAGCCCGAGCGCGGAACCATGGTGCCGGCCCGATAGGTCCAGAACGGCAGGGCGTCGAGCCGAGGGTGGCGGGTGGTCGTCGACGCGTAGGTACAGGAGGAGGCGGACGCTTTATCGCTCTTGTCCGCCGGGGGACACGGAGCGGCGACGACCACCCGTCGCCCTCGGCGGATTAAAACCCCCGGTATTCCAGCCAGCTGCTTACAGGTGCGTCTTCCGCTCCCCAGGCGTAAACCGGCTGCGCAGCATCGAATGGCGGGCCGGGATGTTGCCCAGGCGGGCCATCTGCTGGATCTTGACGTCCTCGGGCGTGTAGGACGGCAGGATCAGCGGCGACACCAGGTCGGTGTCGATGCCCTCGCGCGCCAGTTCGGCGGCGTGGGTGGCGACGTGATCGACGTTGAGCTTGCCGAGCTTGGCCTTCTTGGCGTATTCGCTGGCGTACTGGCCGGCGCGGCGGCCGAAGACGTTGTAGTCGAGCACCGAGTTGCCCATCAGGCGGTTGCGGCCGTGCACGCCGCCGGAAGCCTCGCCCGCGACGTACAGGCCGGGGATGTTGGTCTCGCAGCGCTCGTTGATGCCGACGCCGCCGTTCTGGTAGTGCAGCGACGGGTAGATCAGCATCGGCTGCTTGGCGATGTCGATGCCGAAGCGGTCGAACTGGCGGCAGATGCCGGGGAACTGGTGGCGCACGTAGCCTTCGCCGTGGATCATGTCGATGATCGGCGAGTCGAGCCATACGCCCAGGCGGCCGGCGTAGGTGTCGACGCCCATGTTGCGGTCGGGGCTGCACTCGCGGATGATCGCGGCGGACTCGACGTCGCGCGGCTCGCGCGGGAAGACGAACAGCTCGCCGTTCTTGTTGAGCGGCTGGCCGCCGGCGCCGCGGATCTTCTCGGTCACCAGGAAGCCGGCGATCTGCTCGGGGAACACCGCACCGGTCGGGTGGTACTGCACCGAGTCCATGAACTTGAGCTTGGCTCCCGCGCGGTAGGCCATGACGAGGCCGTCGCCGGTGGCGCCGTAGTGGTTGGTGGTGGCGAAGCCGCGGATGTGCAGCCGGCCGAAACCGCCGGTGGTGATCACGGTGGCCTTGGCCTTCACCGTCAGGAACTGCTCGGTGTCCAGGCTGTAGAGCACGGCGCCGGCGCAGTGGCCCTTGTCGTCGAGGATCAGTTCGACCGCCGGTTCGAACTCGCGCACGGCGATCATGTCGGGATGGTTCTTCACCTCGTCCATCAGCGTGCGCATGATGGTGGCGCCGATCAGGTCGCGGCAGGAGACCATGCGCTTGCGCGACGTGCCGCCGCCGTGCAGGACCTGCATCGAGCCGTCGTCCATCTTGTCCCAGACGACGCCGAGGTTCTCGAGGTCGCGCACGACGTCCGGGCCGTCCTGGGTCAGCACCTTGACGAGCTCGGGCATGTTCTCGAAGTGGCCGCCGCCCATGGCGTCGAGGAAGTGGCGCGTCGGCGAGTCGGTGCGCGAGACGGCGGCCTGCATGCCGCCCTCGGACATCATGGTGTTGGCGTCGCCCATGCGCAGCTTGGTGGCGATCAGCGACTTGCAGCCGTTGCGCGCGGCGGTGATGGCCGCCCAGCAGCCGGCGCCGCCGCCGCCGATGATCAGCAGGTCGGTTTCGTAGTCGGGCTCGCGCAGATGGATGTCCATCAGCTTCGGCTCGATCATTGAGTGGGCTTCGAGGATTTCGGCGACTTCCGTCGTCAGTTCCTCGCCGCGGTTCGGGCCGACGCGCCCCACGCGCTTGGAGCCCGCCGCGAAGTCGGGGTGGTACTTGGAAAGCACGTCCTTGCGCTCGTCGGCGTTCATGGGCGGGAACACCGGCTTGCCGGTCAGGGCGAGCTCGAGGCGCTTGGCGCGGGTGCGCTCGAAGGCCTTCAGCGATTCGTTCAGGTATTCTGGATACATCGTCGGAACTCCAAGTGGATGCGGGCCGTCAGGGCTCGATGTCGCGGTCGTAATAGAGCTTCGACAGCGTCTGCTTGTCCATCGCCATCAGCTCCGCGTACTCCTGCTCGAACTTGCCCGAGCGGACCTGGTCGAGACGCTCGTCGACCTCGGTGCTCTCCTTGCGCAGGTAACGGCCGGTGAGGCGCTTGGAGAGGATGCCGACCTCGTGCTGGATCAACTCCGCCGGGCAGCGCAGCGCGCACAGGCCACAGGCGACGCAGTCGAAGGCGATGTCGGCCACTTCGGCGACGTCGCCGCGCATGGCGGCCTGGATGTAGTCCATCACCGGGATGCCTTGCGGACAGGCCTTGCTGCAGGTGCCGCAGGCGACGCAGCGGAAGGTCTGCGGATAGACCTGCTCGATGGCGCTGACGTCCGGCTTGAGCGTTTCGATGTCGTAGACCGCCTTCAGCATAGGCACGAAGGGCACCTGCGTCAGGACCATGCCCTCCTTGACCAGCGTGGTGCAGGCCAGCCCCGTGTGCATGCGGTAGTCGCCGGGCAGGCGGTAGATGGTGCCGCAGGCGCCGCAGAAGCCTTCGCGGCATCCCGCCCCGCGGATGATCTGGTGGCCGGCGTACTCGATGGCGCGCATGATGGTCGCGTGCTCGGGGACGATGTGGTGCTTGCCCATGATGAACACGTTCACCATGTTGGTCGACAGGCGCTGCCGCTTGCCGCCTTCCTGGCCGTTCGTCTTCTTTGTCTCCATTTGCCTTCCTTCTTTGTGATCCTTTGACTTCAAGCGGCGGCGCGATACTCGTCGATCTGGTCGAAGTTCATGTAGCGATAGATGTCGCCGGCCTTCTCGGCCACGGGCTGGTACTGCTCCATGTATTCGGCGACCGTCGGGATGCGGCCCAGCATGGCGCACACCGAAGCGAGTTCGGCCGAGCCGAGGTAGACGCGGGTGTCGATGCCGAGACGGTTCGGGAAGTTGCGCGTCGAGGTCGACATCGCCGTGATGCCTTTGTGCGTCTGCGCCTGGTTGCCCATGCACAGCGAGCAGCCCGGGATCTCCATGCGCGCCCCCGCCTGGCCGAGCATGCTGTAGTAGCCCTCCTCGCGCAGCACGCCGGCATCCATCTTCGTCGGCGGCGCGATCCACAGGCGGGTCGGGATGTCGGTCTTGCCGGTCAGCATCTTGCCGGCGGCGCGGAAGTGGCCGATGTTGGTCATGCAGGAGCCGATGAAGACCTCGTCGATCTTGTCGCCGGCGACCTGCGACAGCAGCTTCACGTCGTCCGGATCGTTCGGGCAGGCGACGATCGGCTCGCGGATTGAGGACATGTCGATCTCGAACACGGCCGCGTACTCGGCATCCTTGTCGGCTTCGAGCAGTTCCGGGTTGGCCAGCCAGGCTTCCATGGCGGCGATGCGGCGTTCGAGCGTCTTCTTGTCCTGGTAGCCGTTGGCGACCATCCACTTGAGCAGCGCGACGTTGGAGCGCGTGTACTCGGCGACCGATTCCTTCGACAGCTTGACCGTGCAGGCCGCGGCGGAGCGCTCGGCGGAGGCGTTGGCCAGTTCGAAGGCCTGCTCGACCTTGAGATTCTCGAGGCCTTCGATCTCCAGGATCGTGCCGGAGAAGACATTCTTCTTGCCCTTCTTTTCGACGGTCAGCAGGCCGCGCTGGATGGCGACGTAGGGAATCGCGTTCACCAGGTCGCGCAGGGTGATGCCGGGCTGCATCTGGCCCTTGAAGCGCACCACCACGGATTCGGGCATGTCGAGCGGCATCATGCCGGTCGCGGCGGCGAAGGCCACCAGGCCTGAGCCGGCCGGGAAGGATATGCCGAGCGGAAAGCGCGTGTGCGAGTCACCGCCGGTTCCTACCGTGTCGGGCAGCAGCATGCGGTTGAGCCAGGAATGGATCACGCCGTCGCCCGGACGCAGGGCGACGCCGCCGCGGCTGGAGATGAATTCGGGCAGCGTCTTGTGGGTCTTGACGTCGACGGGCTTCGGATAGGCCGCCGTGTGGCAGAACGACTGCATCACGAGGTCGGCGGAGAAGCCGAGGCACGCCAGGTCCTTCATCTCGTCGCGCGTCATCGGGCCCGTCGTGTCCTGCGAGCCGACCGTCGTCATCCTGGGTTCGCAGTAGGCGCCCGGACGCACGCCCGCGACGCCGCAGGCCTTGCCGACCATCTTCTGCGCCAGCGTGTAGCCCTTGCCGGTGTCCGCTGGCTGGACCGGCAGGCGGAACAGCGTCGAGGGCGCGAGGCCCAGCGCTTCGCGCGCCTTGGCGGTGAGACCGCGGCCGACGATCAGGTTGATGCGTCCGCCGGCGCGCACTTCGTCGAAGATCACGTCGGACTTGATCTTGAATTCTGCAATGACGTTGCCGTTCTTGAGCGCCTTGCCTTCCAGCGGGCGCAGCTCGACGACGTCGCCCATTTCCATCTGCGACACGTCGAGCTCCACCGGCAGCGCGCCGGCGTCTTCCATGGTGTTGAAGAAGATCGGCGCGATCTTGGAGCCGAGGCAGACGCCGCCGTAGCGCTTGTTCGGCACGAATGGGATGTCCTCGCCCGTCCACCACAGCACCGAGTTGGTCGCCGACTTGCGCGAGGAGCCCGTGCCGACGACGTCGCCGACGTAGGCGACGAGGTGGCCCTTGGCCTTGAGTTCCTGCAGCAGCTTGACGGGGCCGAGCTTGCCCGGCTCGTCGGGGGTGATGCCGGCGCGCGGGTTCTTCAGCATGCCCAGCGCGTGCAGCGGAATGTCGGGACGGCTCCACGCATCGGTCGCGGGAGACAGATCGTCGGTGTTGGTCTCGCCCGAGACCTTGAAGACGGTGACCGTCAGGCTTTCCGGCACGCCGGCGCGCGAGGTGAACCACTCGGCGTCGGCCCAGGACTGCATGACGGACTTGGCGTTGGCATTGCCCTTGTCGGCCAGCGCCTTGACCTCGTTGAAGAAGTCGAAGACCAGCAGCGTGTGCTTGAGCGCCTGGGCGGCCGCGGCGCCGCATTCGGCATCGGCCAGCAAATCGATCAGCGGCTTGACGTTGAAACCCCCGAGCATGCTGCCGAGCAGTTCCGTGGCGCGCACCTTCGAGATCGGGCTCTTCACTGCACCGTTGGCGACGGCGGCGAGAAACTCGGCCTTCACCTTGGCGGCATCGTCGACGCCGGCAGGAACGCGGTGGGTGATGAGTTCGACGAGGAAGGCTTCCTCGCCCTTGGGCGGATTCTTCAGCAGCGCGACGAGGTCCTTCGTCTGCGCAGGCGTCAGCGGCAGGGGCGGGATGCCAAGTGCTTCGCGCTCGGCAACTTGGGCTCGATAGGCTTCAAGCATGGTCATCGGGTCCTTTATTCAAAATGGCGGGAATCGGCAGCGGCCGACTCCCGCCGGTGGGTTAGCCAAGCGATGCGATGGCGGCGTTGAGCACCGCGCTCGGGCGCATGGCAGAAGAGGTCTTGTCGAAGTCGGGCAGGTAGTAGCCACCCATGTCGACCGGCCGGCCTTGCGCGGCCAGCAGCTCGGCGTTGATCTTCGCCTCGCTGTCGGCCAGCGTCTTGGCCAGCGGCGCGAACTTCGCCTGCAGGTCCTTGTCCTTCGACTGCGCGGCCAGGGCCTGGGCCCAGTACATCGCCAGGTAGAAGTGGCTGCCGCGGTTGTCGATCTGGCCGACCTTGCGGGCGGGCGAACGGTCGTTGTCGAGGATCTTGCCGTTGGCTTCGTCGAGCGTCTCGGCCAATACCTGCGCCTTGGCGTTCTTCTGCGTCTGCGCCAGGTGTTCGAGCGACACCGCCAGCGCCAGGAACTCGCCGAGCGAATCCCAGCGCAGATACCCCTCTTCCTGGAACTGCTGGACGTGCTTGGGCGCGGAGCCGCCGGCGCCCGTCTCGAACATGCCGCCGCCGGCCATCAGCGGAACGATGGACAGCATCTTGGCGCTAGTGTTGAGTTCGAGGATGGGGAACAGGTCGGTCAGGTAGTCGCGCAGCACGTTGCCGGTGACGGAGATCGTGTCTTTGCCCTGGCGGATGCGCTCCAGCGAGAAGCGGCAGGCATCGGCGGGCGCCAGGATGCGGATGTCGAGGCCGGAGGTGTCGTGATCCTTCAGGTACTTCTCGACCTTGGCGATGATCTGCGCATCGTGGCCGCGCTTCTTGTCGAGCCAGAACACTGCAGGAGTATTGGACAGCCGCGCGCGCGTAACGGCGAGCTTGACCCAGTCCTGGATCGGCGCGTCCTTGGTCTGACAGCCGCGGAAGATGTCGCCCTGCTCGACCTTCTGCTCGAGCAGCACCTTGCCGGACTCGGCGACGATGCGGATGACGCCGTTGCCCGGGGCTTCGAAAGTCTTGTCGTGGGAACCGTATTCCTCGGCCTTCTGCGCCATCAGGCCGACGTTGGGCACCGAGCCCATGGTGGCGGGATTGAGCGCGCCGTTCTTCTTGCAGTCCTCGACGGCGGCATCGTAGACCTCGGCGTAGCAGCGGTCGGGAATCATCGCCAGCGTATCGTAGGGCTTGCCGTCTGCCCCCCACATCTTGCCGCCGTCGCGGATCATCGGCGGCATGGAGGCGTCGATGATGACGTCGGACGGCACGTGCAGGTTGGTGATGCCCTTGTCAGAGTTCACCATCGCCAGCGGCGGGCGCGCCTTGTAGCAGGCCTGGATGTCGGCTTCGATCTCCTTGCGCTGCGCTTCCGGCAGCGCGGCGATCTTGGCGTAGAGGTCGCCGAGGCCGTTGTTGGGGTTGACGCCCAGTTCCTTGAAGGCCTTGGCGTGCTTCTCGAACACGTCCTTGAAGAAGACGGAGACGGCATGGCCGAACATGATCGGGTCGGAGACCTTCATCATGGTGGCCTTCAGGTGCAGCGACAGCAGCACGCCCTGCTTCTTGGCGTTCTCGATCTGCTCGGCGTAGAAGGCGCGCAGCGCCTTGACGTTCATCGCCGTGGCGTCGATGACTTCGCCGGCCTTGAGCGGCATCTTCTCCTTGAGCACCGTCGTCTTGCCGTCGGTGCCGACGAACTCGATGCGCGTGTTGGTCGCGTCCGCAACCGTGACCGAGGTTTCGCTGCCGTAGAAGTCGCCGGACTTCATGAACGCCACGGAGGTCTTGGAATCGGCCGCCCAGGCGCCCATCCGATGGGGATGCTTCTTGGCGTAATTCTTGACGGAGAGCGCTGCGCGGCGGTCGGAGTTGCCCTCGCGCAGCACCGGGTTCACCGCGCTGCCGAGCACCTTGCTGAAGCGGTTCTTGAGGGCCAGTTCGGCGTCGTTCTGCGGGTTCTCAGGATAGTTCGGGATGTCGTAGCCCTTGCCCTGCAGTTCCTTGATCGCGGCCTTGAGCTGCGGCAGCGAAGCCGAAACGTTCGGCAGCTTGATGATGTTGGCTTCGGGCTTCAGCGTCAGTTCGCCCAGCCAGGTCAGCTCGTCGGCGATCTTCTGCTCGGGCTTCAACTTCTCGGGAAAGTTGGCGATGATGCGGCCCGCCAGGGAGATGTCCTTGGTTTCCACCTCGACGCCGGCGGCCTTCGTGAAGGCCTGCACGATCGGCAGCAGCGAATACGTCGCCAGTGCCGGCGCTTCGTCGATCCAGGTCCAGTAAATCTTGCTCATTTCTCTCAGCTCCGATAAATAGATTGGTTATCCCTGTCCAGCGTCCCGATCAGGAAACGTAGGCGCAGGCAGAGGCCGGCGTCCGTGTGTCCATGTTGCGGCCACGATTGGTATGGTCGTCGATCTCCGCGGCGGAGCCTATCATGCGGCCGAAGAGGAAGGTGGTGAACGCGGCCGCCTCCATGGTGGCGTCGCTGATCTTGCCTTCGGCGTACGGCTTCCAGAGCATCTTCAGCAGAATCACGGCAATCACGGCGTCGACGTTGACGCAGTACACGTTCTTGCTGACGCCCGTCTTGTAGAGGGCCTGCACCAGGTTATGGTAGAAGTCGTGGAAGACGTTGTAGCTGCCGCGCTTCCTGAACAGGTCGTTGACGAAGACTTCACGCGGGTCGTAGTTGACGTCCTTGTCCTTGAACACCGGGTGATTGACGCAGGGAATCTTCTCGTAGGAGATATTGCCCTCGGCCTTGGCCTTGGACTTGTAGCCCTTGTACTGCTTGGCGTAGGCGGTCGCCATGGCCGCGAGGTCCAGGCCGTGGGACTCGGAGCCGGGGTCCTTGAGGCCGGAATCGCGGAAACGGTCCAGCAGGAAGGCGATCGCTTCGAAGCCGTTGCCGCCGTGCGCGAAGCCCGTATGCGTCAGGAAGCCGATGTATCCCTTGTTGATTTGCACGCGTTCCGGGGCTTCCGGACCATCCGCGCTGACTGCGCCCTTCGCGCCCTGGGCGGAGATCGTGCCCGGGCCGTTCGAGGTGATGAGGCCCAGCAGCACCGAGAAGCCGTAGAGGGCGTCGGCGTCCGGGCGGTTGCCGAACAGCGCCATGTAGGCGGTCTCGGTGAAGCTGTAGGACTTCATCAGCTCGGCGTCAGCCACATTGCAGAACTTGCCCGTGCTCTGCTGCGCGCTGCCGGCGGCCGAGCCGATCAGCGTGCTGAACACGCGGAAGTGCCACGGCATGTTCGAGACGGTCAGCGCCGAGAGGCGCTTGCGCATCAGCGGTTTCCAGCCGAGATGCGTGGCGATCGCGGCGAGGACGACCTGGCCGCGCAGGTGCTTGCCGGTCTTCTGCGCCAGCGCTTCGAGGAAGTCGACGAACATCGACTTCGCGCCGCGCGCCTTGATGGCCGCCAGCATGGCGGCGCCGCGTTCGCAGGCGGCCGAGGACACCAGCGCGTCGGCCTCCGCCGCGCCGAGCTGGGCGCTGAAATCGACGCCGCTCGCGGCGGGATCGTCGATATGGACCTTCTTGAACAGGTTCACCAGCGTCGCCGCGGCATGCCGCGAAAACTCGACATCCTTCGGCCCCACCATCGCGACGGCCGCGGCGAGCACCGTATTCGGAGCGTTGCCGGATTCGCGCGCGGCGTCGGCCGCAGCCAGGCCGATGTGGCCGGCCCGGTTGACGAAGGCGTTGAGCGCGACGTTGGCCAGCTTGATGCCGTTGGCGTCCGGGTACTCGCGGATCAGGCTCTGGACCAGGTTCTCCTCGAAGGCGTGCGTCGAGGAGTCAAGCACGGCGACGCCATGGACGCGCGTGACCTGGGTCTTCGAATCCATCATCGAGGCGCCGGAGGCGTCCTTCATCGACTGGCGCGCGAAGACGGCGCCGACCTGCTCGCCGAGCGAGCCGATCTGCTCGTCGTACGGTGCCATCGCCTTGACCACGGGCGGATTCAGGGGCTTCGGCAGTTCGATGCCCTGGGTGTTGGAGAACCAGCACTTCATCGAGAGGTCGCCGACCGGCGCGAAGTCCGGCTTCAAGCCGCGCTTCGCCATCACGGCCGTCAGCGCGGCCGGGATGTGGGCGATGTTGGTGACGACGGCGCCCTTTTCGGTGCACACGGGATTGTCCGGCGTGAACAACGCGTCGACGCCGAACTTCTTCATGAACCACTCTTCCTTGGCGAAGGCATTGTCGCCCGAGCCGGCGATGGCGCCGGCGTGGCCGCAGGCCTTGGTCAGCTTGGCCTTCCAGCGGCCGACGACGCAGGCGACGACGGGCTTCTCGAACGTCAGGTCGTGCTCGTAGTAGCCGCCCGGCTCGACGTACATGACGGCCGCCTTGGAGCGGTCGTCCATGTGGAAGGCGTGGGCCCATTCGGGCGCCGCGTAGTGGATGTAGATGTCCTTGCCGGACGACAGCGACACGGTGCTGCCCCACCCCGCCGTCGCCAGGTACACGGCGATGGTCGTGGTGAAGTTGCCGGAGTTCGAGTAGATGGCGACCGAGCCCGGCAGCAGCGACTCTTCCGGCGCGCTGCCGCCCAGGGCGCCGCCGATGCGGATATGGTTGTGCGCGTCGGCGATGCCGAGGCAGTTGGCGCCGAAGATGTCGACGCCGTGCAACTGCCCCATGGCGCGGATGATGCGCGCGTCGCGGACCGGCACCTTTTCGGTCAGGATGACGATCTTCTCGAGGTCGGGATTGACCCGGATCGCCTCGATGACGCCGTCGCGCACGCCGGACGGCGGCAGGTACACGACGACGACGTTGAATTTGACGCCGGCATTGACGGCCTCCGCCATATTGTCGAACACGGGGATGTCGCCCGCCGCGGTCTTCATGGCCGAGCCGGAACGGCCGGGCGCCGTGCCGCAGACGATGTTGCCGCCCGAATAGATGTGGCTGACGGGCGTGACGGTGCGCGACTCGCCGCCGGTGATGTTGAGGACGCAGACGCGGTCCTTCTTGGTGGCCAGCTCCGCCAGGGAGTTGATGCCGACGAAGTACTTGCGGAACGGCGCGATGCCGGATTGGTGCATGTTCTATCTCCCGTCAGGCCGCTTGTTGGACGCTGAGGCCCATTTGCTTGGCAACGATTTCGCGGCCGCCGTTCTTCATCCATGCGTCGACCGCCTGCGCGAAGTTGACCACCTCGCTCATGGCCGAGTCGAAGCCGAACATCTGGTAGGGGATGCCGAGCGAGTCGAGTGTGTCCTTCATGTAGGACATGCCGCGGATGAGATTGGGACCGCCGCGGCCGACCACCACGTAGAGCGGCTGCGGGCCGTAGGCGTTGAAGTGGTCGCGCAGCGCGTCGGACATGGCGCGGAAGGTCTCGAAGATGTCGGTGTTGTTGGCCTTGCCGCCGATGATGAACAGCACGTTGGACTGGTTGAGCCAGTACTTGTAGACGATGCGGCTGATGTCATGCATCTTGGCGTAGGGCGGGTTGCCGCCGAAGTCGGACGAGATCGTCGCGGCGTCGCCGAGCAGTTCGGTGACCAGCGCGTTGGCGCCGCCGCCGAAGGTCATCGCCGTGATGGTGCCCTTCTCGTTGATGACGAACACGTCGGACTGGCCCTGGTAGGTGCGCAGTTCGTTGACCTCGAGTTCGAAGTTCGAATAGCTCGAGGTGTCGAGGTCGTCGGGAAGGCCGAGGCGGGCGACGTTGGGATCGTCGTTGTCGAACGAACACTTGAAGTCGCAGGCGACCGGCGTCAGCCGGCCCTTGCCGTCCGACCTCATGCGGATCGGGTTGAGCTCCAGCATGGTCATGCCGTAGAAGTGGTAGAGGTCCCACAGCTTGGGCAGGTGCTGTACCAGCGGGCTGATCAGTTCGGCAGGCGCGCCGATCTTCTTCAGGCCGTTGGAGATGACGAAGCCCTTGAGGCCAGTCAGCGGATCGAAGGGAATGCGCGCCAGCTTGTCGGCCGGCAGTTCCTCGATGTCCATGCCGCCGTGATGCGTCAGCGTGACGGTCGGGGCGCGGAACTCGGTGCTGTCGGACAGCGAAAAATAGATCTCGTACTCGGCCGGCACGGCGCCTTCGAAGGTGACGCCTTCCGCCTTGGCCTTGGTGTTGTTGTGGAAGTGCTCGGCGAAGTAGAGGCGCTCCTTCTCCTTCATCGCCGTGCCGACGTCCTTGGCGCGGCCGAGCAGGCCCGACTTGCCCTTCTTGCCGACGCCGCCCTTGAAGATCGGCTTGACGAAGACCTCGCCGCACTCGGCGATCATGTCCTTGATCTGGTGTTCGTCGGCCTCCGGCCCCAGCACCTTGGAGGTCGGGAAATCGACCAGCTTCAGGAGCTTGGAACCGTACAGCATTCCGGTAATGTTCATCGTCTATCCCCCAACAGGGCTCCGTTATCAATATTCTTGCGGCAGGTCCTTGAGCTGCGCCCAGGAGTACACCGGGCCGTTCACGCAGACGTAGTCCTTGCCGACGTTGCAGCGGCCGCACTTGCCGACGCCGCACTTCATCTTGTTCTCGATCGTGGTGTAGATCTGCTCGTCGGTGAAGCCGAGCTGCTGCAGGTTCTGGATCACGAACTTGATCATGATCGGCGGGCCGCAGACGATCGCCACCGTGTTCTTGGGATCGGGCTTCTTGGCCAGCACGTTGGCCGGCACGAAGCCGACGAATTCCTTCCAGCCCTCCTCGGCACGGTCGACCGACAGGTGCACCGTGGCCTGGCCGCGGATGCGCTCGAGGTCCTCGCGGTACATGATGTCCTTCGACGAGCGCGCGCCGTAGAACACCGTGATGTCCTTGTAGTCGGCGCGCTTGGCCACGGCGGTGGTGACGATCGGCCACACCGGCGCGAGGCCGACGCCGCCGCCGATGACGACCAGGTTCTTGCCCTTCCACGCGGAGAGCGGGAACTGGTTGCCGTAGGGGCCGCGGATGCCGACGACGTCGCCGACCTGCAGCTCGTGGAAGGCCTTGGTGACGCGGCCGACGCGCATGATCGAGAACTGCTTGTATTCCTTGGTCAGCGGCGACGAGGCGATCGAAATCATCGATTCGCCGCGGCCGAAGATCGACAGCATGGCGCACTGGCCGACCTCGTGGTCGAAGCCGTCGCCGTTCTCGAACTCGAGGCGATAGGTCTTGATCGCGCGCTCGCCGCCGATCTCCTCCTTGATGTGGACGATCTTGGCGAGCTTCGGCAGGTAGGTGTTGGCGTGGGCGTGGCTATGCGACATGTTCGGCAACCTTGTTCACGACGGCGACGATATCGATTCCGACCGGGCACTCGGAGACGCAGCGTCCGCAGCCGGTGCACTGGAGCATCCCGAAGTTCTCGTGGAAGTAGCGGAACTTGTGGCTGACGCGCTGGCGCAGCCGCGTCCCCAGCGTTTCGCGCGGGTTGTGGCCGGACGTGTGCATGGTGAAGTCCGGGAACTGGCAGTTGTCCCACGTGCGCACGCGCTGGCCCTTGAGCGGCGACATGCCCGTCATCTCGTCGTTGATGTCGAAGCAGTGGCAGGTCGGGCAGAGGAAGGTGCAGATGCCGCAGCCGATGCACGGCTTGGCCATCTCTTCCCACACTGCGGAGTCGAAGCCGGCCTTGAGCGCGGCGGGCGCGCCCTTGGCGTCCTTGACGGCGCGCTGCGGCGCGGCGACGGCGTCGGCGTGGACCTTGTCCAGTTGCTTCTTGTCGGCGGCGCCCATCTTGCCGAACAGCTTGTCGGCGGCGGCCATCAACGCCTCGCCGGTCTTGGTGGCCGCCTGCGCGATGTAGATCTCGCCGAGGTCGGTCAGCAGGATGTCCATGCCTTCGGACGACACCGGCGAGCCGCCGACCGACTTGCAGAAGCAGGTCGGCGACGGCGGCGCATTGCAGGCGAGGCCGACGTAGGCCGTGTTCTTGCGGCGCTCCTGGTAGTACGGGTCGTTGACGTTGTCCGAGAACACCTTGTCCATGCGCACCGCGCCGCGGCCGTCGCAGGGACGCACGCCGAACACGGCGCACTGCGGCGCTTCGGGCTTCACTTCCTTGAGGCGTGGCGCTTCGCCCTTGATGTGCTCGAAGGCGAAGAAGATCTCGCGCTGAGGGAAGGCGAAGTCCTTCGGCGCCTGCTTGACGTTCGGGTAGTCGAGATCGACGGATGCAGCGACCGGCTTGAAGGTCCAGATCCCGTCTTCGAGGGCAGGCCCATGCACCTGCCAGCCGCCGCTGGTGACGGCGGCGATCCAGTCGGAGAGAAGGGCTTTGTCGAGTGTCTTTTCCATGCTCATCGAATGAATTCACCGGGGTCGTCGTCGCGGAAGGAGGCCACCAGCGAGGGCCCCCCGATGGAAGCACCCGGGTCGAAACCGAAGGCCTCGCGCGCCTCGCGCTCCATCTTGGTGTTGAGCAGCCGGAGCGGGATGTTGACCGGGCAGACGCGCTCGCACTCGCCGCAGTCGACGCAGCGGCCGGCCAGGTGCAGGGCGCGCGTCATGTGGTAGGTGGCATTCTCGGAGCGCACGGCCGAGCGCTCGATCCAGCGGATGCGATTGGCCTTCTCCTCGGCCGTCGTCTCCGGCGCGATCTTCATCTCGATGCTGTCGACGACGCACTCGTCGCAGAAGCACATCGGGCAGACCGAGCGGCAGGCGAAGCAGCGGATGCAGCGGTCGAACTGGCGCTGCCAGAACTCCCAGCGCGCCGCCTCGTCGTTGGCTTCGAAACGCGCCAGCGCGGCGAACTGCGCATCGAACTCGCGGCCGGTCTTGTCATCGCCGAACGCGGTGTTGTTCTCCTTGGGGAAGGGGGTGCGGCATTCCAGGCAGCGGTCGGCCATGACTTCGCGGCCGGCCAGCTTCTTGTCGCCCTTCGCGGTCTTGACGCTGAAGTTGTCGCCGTCGAAAGCCGCCGCGCTCGGCGCGAAGCCGCCCACTTGCGCCTTGACCTTGCGCTCATCCAGCACGCCGCTGTTTTCGCAGGAGACGCCGATGATGTAGACGTCTTCGCGCTTGAAGTAGTGTTCCTGCAGCAGCACGACGATGGCGCGCGCGTCGCAGCCCTTGGCGACGATGCCGATCGGCGCCGTCGCGGTCTTCTTCGAATGGACCAGATCCTTGCGGTCGTTCACCAGCTGCAGCGCGAGATTGTGGTAGCAGGTCGGATCCCAGACCAGGCTGTCCGCCTCTTCCGGCTTGGTGACGACGCAGGGCTCGGCGGCCATGCCGCGGCTGCCGGCACGCCAGCCGATCACGGCGCGCACCTCGCCCTTGGCGAGCAGGTCGCGCGCGGTGTCGCGAATGTCTTGAACGTTGATCATGCGCGCTTCGCCTTCAGCTTTTCTTGCGGCCCCATGGGACGCAGGTCATCGACGAACTCCTTGACCACCTCGGCGAACTTCGCGCCTTCGGCCGCGGACACCCAGGACATGCGGAAACGGTTCTCCTCGATGCCGACGAACTGCAGCAGCTCCTTGACGAGGTGCAGCTTGCGCCGCGCCAGGTAGTTGCCTTCGAGATAGTGGCAGTCGCCGATGTGGCAGCCCGACACCAGCACGCCGTCGGCGCCCTTCTTCAACGCCGACAGGATGTACATCGGCGACACGCTGCCCGAGCACGGCACCTGGATCGGCGTCGCGTTGGCCGGATACTGGATGCGCGAGACGCCTGCCAGGTCCGACCCTGCTGACGAGCACCACTTGCAGAGAAACGCGACGATCTTCGGCTCGTAGGTTTGTTCCGACATCAAATGTTTCCTCTCAGAGACTCAGGCAGGCTTCGATCATTTCGTGCACCTGCATCGGCGAGGTGTTCCTGACCGAGATCGCCGCGCGCAGGCAGGTCGCCGAGCAGCTGCCGCAGCCTTCGCAGAGCACCTCGTTCACCACGGCCTTGCCGTTTTCGAGATGGATCGCGTCGTACGGGCACGCCGTCACGCACATCTCGCAACCGGTGCAGTGCGAGTTGCGCACCGTGGCGATGGTCGGCGCGTGGCTGAGCGTGGGCTTCGACAGCAGCGCCAGCACCTTGGATGCGGCGGCGCTCGCCTGCGACACGGTTTCGGGAATGTCCTTCGGACCTTGCGCGCAGCCGGCGAGATAAATGCCGCCGGTGACGCTTTCGACGGGCTTCAGCTTCGGGTGCGCCTCGGCGAGGAAGCCGTCCTTGTCGCGGCCGATCTTCAGCGTGCGGGCGGCGTCTGCCGTGCCTTGCGACGGCTGCATGGCGAGGGCCAGCACGACCATGTCGGCGTCGATCTCGACGTTCTGGCCGGTCAGGGTGTCGACGCCCATGACGCGCACCTTGCCGTCCTTGGTGCGATGAAGCTTCGAGACGCGGCCGCGCAGATAGACGGTCTCGTCCTCCTCCATGGCGCGCTGGACGAATTCTTCGTAGTTCTTGCCGCCGGAACGGATGTCGATGTAGAAGACGTAGGCCTTGCCGTCCGGCACGTGATGCTTGTACAGGCGCGCATGCTTGGCCGTGTACATGCAGCAGATCTTCGAGCAGTAGGCGCAGTGCTGCGCGGGGTCGCGCGAGCCGACGCACTGGATGAAGACGACCTCCTTCGGCTCGGTGCGGTCCGACGGACGCTTGACGTGGCCCTGGGTGGGGCCGGAAGCCGAGCAGAGGCGCTCGAACTGCAGGCCGTCGAGGACGTCCGCGACATTGCCGGCGCCGTACTCGAGGATCTTCTCCTGCGGGTAGAGATCGAAGCCGGTCGCGACGACGATGGCGCCGACGTTCTCGGTGATGGTCTCCGGCCGCATGTCGTAGTTGATCGCGCCCGCCTCGCAGACGTCCTTGCACTTGCCGCAGCGGATCGGATTGAGCCCCAGGCAGGCTTCCTCGTCGAGCGTGTAGCTGGCGGGAATCGCCTGGGCGAACGGGATGTGGATGGCGCGGCGCGCGGTGAGGCCGAGGTCGTGCTCGTTGGACACCACCTGCGGGCAGACCTGGGCGCAGTCGTCGCACAGCTTGCAGGTCTCGGCATCGACGAAGGTCGGCTTCTTGAGGATCTTGACCTCGAAGTTGCCGACCGAGCCGGACACTTCCTTCACCTCGCTGTAGGTCAGCAGCTTGATCTTCGGATGGCGCGAGACTTCCACCATCTTCGGCGACAGGATGCACTGCGAGCAGTCGAGCGTCGGGAAGGTTTCGGAGAGTTGCAGTATGTGGCCGCCGATGGTGGCGAGCTTCTCGACCAGCACGACGTCGAGGCCGGCGTTGGCCATGTCGAGCGCGGCCTGGATGCCGGCGATGCCGCCGCCGATGACCATCGCCCGGCGCGTCACCGGCACGGCGATCGGATCGAGCTTCTTGTTGCCGGCGACGCGGCGGATGGCGCTGCGCGAAATCTTGATGGCCTTCTCGGTCGCTTCAGTGCGGTCCTTGTGCACCCAGGCGCACTGCTCGCGGATGTTGGCGATCTCGCAGGTGAAGCCGCTGATGCCGGCGCGCTCGGCGTTCTCGCGGAAGGTTCCCTCGTGCAGGTTGGGCGAGCAGCACGAGACGACGACGCTGTCGAGCCTGTGTTCCTTGATGGCCTCGATCACCGAGCTTTGGCCGGGATCGGAACACATGTAGACGTAATCCTTCGAGAAGGCGACGGTCCCTTCCTGGGCCATCGTCTCGGCGACCTTCTTGACGTCGACCGTCGCGGCGATATTGTTGCCGCAGTGGCAGACGAAGACGCCTGTGCGCTTTTCGCTCATGCCGCAGCTTCCTGTTTGACGCCGCCCTGCATCGCCGCCACGCCGTAGTCGTAGCCCTTCTCGAAGGCCTTGATGTTGACCTTGAGGAAGCGGTCGGGCACCAGGCCGGGCAGCGCCTTCTTCATGGCGTCGGCGGAAACGATGCCGCTGACCGCGGAGAAGAAGCCGAGCGCGACGAGGTTGGTGAACAGGCGGTTGCCGACTTCCTCGGCGAAGCGGGTCGCAGGCACGCGCTGGACGTTGAGATCCGGGTGCTCGGCCTTCATTTTCACCAGATCCTCTTCGACGATCAGCAGGCCGCCCTTCGGCAGCTCGCTCCAGTACTTGTCGTAGGCTTCCTGCGAGAGCGCCATCAGGATGCCGGGATGCGTGATGTAGGGATAGAGGACGCGGTCGTCGGAGACCACGAGCTGCGCCGCGCAGGCGCTGCCGCGCGCTTCCGGGCCGAAGCTCTGCGTCATCGTGGCGAACTTGTCGTCATAGAGCGACAAGGCCTTGCCGGTGATCAGCGCGCAGCGGATGATGCCCTGACCGCCGAATCCCGAGAACCTGATCTCTGTCGTGCTCATGGCAACGGTTCCTTATTTGCGAGTCTTCTTCGCCGCAGCCGGCTTCATCGGCGTCTTGGCCGGGGCCACCTTGACGGTCGCCTTCGGCGCAGCCTTCTTCACCGGCGCCTTCGCGACCGCCTTCTTTGCTGGCGCCTTGGCAGCAACCTTCGCAGCCGGCTTCTGCGCCGCAGCCTTCTTCACGGCCGGCTTGGCAGCAGCCTTCTTCGGAGCGGCCTTCGCAGCGGCAGTCTTCTTGGCGGGAGCGGCCATCTTCGGGGCAACCTTGGCGGCAGTCTTCTTCGGAGCAGCAGCTTTCTTGACCGCGCCCTTCTTCTCGGCCGCTTCGGCCTCGGCCAGCGCGGCGGCGCGGCGCGCGGCGATGCGCTCCTTCTCCGCCTTCTCCTCGGCCTCGCGCTCCGGCACGGTCTTGCCGTAGAGCTGGTAGTCATCGCCGACGACCTGCACGCAGCGCTTGTCGAGCGCCTCGATGTAGGTCGGCTTGTCGCGTTCGATGAACTTGCCGACGATGATCTTGTCCTGGAAGTCGATGGCCACCTCGCGCGTGTCGGCGCCGTGCTTGAGGATCGCCTTCTCCTGGTAGAACTGCAGCGCGTCGACGCCATCGCCGAGACGGTTGCGGCGCAGGTAGAGCGTGGTGCAGGGTGAGATGATCTCGATGAACGAGAAGCCCTTTCGCGACAGCGCTTCCTCGATCGACTGCACCAGGTTGCGCGAGTGCATCGACGTCCAGCGCGCGACGTAGCTGGCGCCGCAGGCGTCGGCCAGCAGCGGCAGGTTGAAGGGGTACTCGTGGTTGCCGAACGGCGTCGTCGACGAGATGGCGCCGCCCGGCGTGGTGGGAGTGACCTGGCCGCCCGTCATGCCGTAGGTGAAGTTGTTGTTGCAGATCACCACGATGTCCATGTTGCGGCGCGCGGCGTGGATGAAGTGGTTGCCGCCGATGCCGGTGAGGTCGCCCTCGCCGCTGAAGACGACGACCTTCATGTCGGGACGCGCCAGCTTGAGGCCGGTGGCGACCGGAATGGCGCGGCCGTGCGTGGTGTGGAGCGAATCGAAATCGACGTAGCCGGCGACGCGGCCGGTGCAGCCGATGCCGGAGATCACGGCGAGCTTGTCCGGATCGATCCCGCTGCGCTTGACGGCTTCGGCGAAGGCGTTGACCTCGGAGCCGATGCCGCAGCCGGGGCACCAGATGTGCGCCATGCGGTCCATGCGCAGCGTGCCCGCCATCGGGCTGTGCTTCTTGTACTCGGCGATGTCCATGCCCGTGCTCATTTGCTTCCCTTTCTGATCGCTTCGAGGATTTCCTCGGGCTCATGCACCGCGCCGCCGCAGTGATTGACGCTGATGACCTTGCACTTGCCGGCCGCGGCGCGCTCGACTTCGAGAACCATCTGGCCGTAGTTGAGTTCGGGTACGACGATGGCCTTCACCTTGCCGGCGATTTCGCGGATCTGCTTCTGCGCGAACGGCCAGATGGTGATCAGGCGCAGCGATCCGACCTTGAGTCCCTGCTTGCGCGCATCCTGGATCGCCTTTACCGCGATTCGCGAGGTGATGCCGTAGGACACGACGACGACGTCGGCGCCCTCGAGCTGGTCCGTCTCTACGCGCACGATCTGGTCGGCGTGGCCGTTGATCTTCTCCATCAGGTGCGTCACGACGATCTTGTTCTGCTCGGCGGTTACAACTGGGTAGCCCTTCTCGTTGTGCGTAAGGCCCGTGACGTGGAAGCGGTAGCCGTCGCCGGCGCGCGCCATCGGATGGCCGGGCTTGCCGTCGAACTTGTAGGGGCGGAAGTCTTCCTTCGGGCCGCTGTAGTTGTTGCGCGGCACGATCTTGATCTGGTCGGCCGGCGGGATCACCACCTTCTCGTGCATGTGGCCGACGGTCTCGTCGGTCAGGATGACCACCGGCACGCGATAGTGCTCGGACAGGTTGAAGGCTTCGATGGCGAGGTCGAAGCACTCCTGCGGGCTGTCGGGGGACAGGGCGATGATGGCGTTGTCGCCGTGCGGGCCGTACTTGGCCTACATCATGTCCTGCTGCGCGGTCAGCGTCGGGGCGCCCGTGGAAGGACCCGCGCGCTGCACGTTGGCGATGACCATCGGCGTCTCCGTCATGGCGGCGAGGCCGAGGTTTTCGCACATCAGCGAGAAGCCGGGACCGCAGGTGACGGTCATCACCTTCTGGCCGCCCCAGGCGCCGCCGATGATCGCGGCGATCGAGGCCAATTCGTCCTCCATCTGGATGAACATGGCGCCGACTTCGGGTGCGCGCTCGGCGAAGCGCTCGAAGGTTTCGGTCGACGGCGTGATCGGATAGCCGGCGAAGAACCGGCAGCCGGCCGCCAGCGCGCCTTCGGCCAGCGCGTGGTCGCCGTCCATGAAGTGGGGGCCGCTGTCGACTCCCTTCGGATCGGCGGGCACTGTCTTTATGTTCATGCTTTCCCTTTCTCGGCTTCTATTTCGCCGTCCCGCTTCACGTAGATGGCAAATTCGGGACAGATCAATTGGCAGTAATTGCAGTCGCGGCAGTTCTCGGGATTCTTGGCGTAGGGCGGGTGGTAGCCCTTGGCGTTGAACTCCGGCGACGTGTCGAGCACGTTGGTCGGGCAGAACTGCACGCAGAAGCCGCAGCCCTTGCACCAGGTCTCGTTGACGAAAACGTTGCCGTGGAGCGGCTTGAGATCGTTGAAGTACATGCGGCCTCCGTTAGATCAGGCCGCGGCCGGCGAGCGCCGGCTTCGGGTCGATGTGATGAAGGTCGAAGCGCAGGTCGTCCTCGCCGCAGCCGAAGGCCAGCGCCATCAGCTGCGTGAAGTACAGCACCGGCATCGGCTGCAGCTCGGGATTCAGGCGCCGCGCGTCGGGCTGCTTGAAGTCGAGGTTGAAGGCGCACAGCGGGCAGCTGACCATCGCGACGTCGGCTTGCTGCTCCGTGGCGCCGCTCATGATCTTGTTGGTGCGGTCGGCGACGATCTCGGCGTTGTCGACCGCGTGATACGCGCCGCAGCACTCGGTCTTCTGCGCGAACGGCACCGGCGTGCCGCCGAGCGCGGTGACCAGGTCTTCCATGACGGTCGGGTTCTCGACGTCGTCGAAGGCGACTTCCTTCGGACGCACCAGCAGGCAACCGTAGTAGCAGGCGACGCGCAGCCCCTTGAGCGGCTTCTTCACCCGCGCGCTCAGCTTGTCGAAGCCGATGCGGTCGCGCAGATACTCGAGCAGGTGATGCACCGCGACGTCGCCCTGATAGTCGACCTCGTCGAGGTACATGAACTTGTTGATCGTCTCGAGCGCGGCGGCGCGCTTCTGCACGTCGATGTTGGCGCGCTTGAGCGTGTTGTAGCACATGGCGCAGGTCGTCATCACCTCGTTCGCCTGCTGCTGCTTGACGCGGACGAGATTGGTGACAGGCGCGATGCGGTTCATGACGTTGGTCGCACCGAGGGCGTGCACCGTGCCGCAGCAGTTCCAGCGATCGAGTTCCTCGACCTCGACGTCGAGCTTCGCCATCGACGAGACCGTCGAGACGTCGAAATTCCGCGCGTGATTCTTCAGCGTGCAACCGGGGTAGTAGATGAGCTTCATTCTTGGCCTGCGTCAGGAGGTCAGCTTGCGCATGGCGCTGATCATGGCGATCGGGGGCAGTTCGGCGCGCGTCTCGGCGGGAACGTCGCCGATGGTCAGGTGCTCGTGACGGCGGCCGTTGCGCATCGCGATGTCGCGCAGCGATTCGATGACTTCGGCGATATGCACGTTCTTCGGGCAGCGCGTGTTGCAGGTCATGCACGAGACGCAGGTCCAGATGGCATTCGAGGCCAGCAGCCGCTCGTGCATGCCGAGCTGCGCGAGGCGGATGATCTGGTTCGGCAGGATGTCCATGTGGGCCGCCATCGGGCAGCCGGCGGAGCACTTGCCGCACTGGTAGCAGGCGAGCAGCTTCTGGTCGCTGTTCTTCTGCACCTTGGCCACGAAAGCGCTCTTGAGCTGGGCCGACGAGATGCGAGCGGTGGTGATTGACATGGTCGCCTTCAGAACTTTCCGTCCATGCGGAACTCGGGTTGATCGAGCCACAGGCCGACGTTGAGGATGCTGTCGAGCTGGGCCTGCAGGTTGTCGTAGTGGAAGAACTCTTCCTGGACCAGCTTGCTGAGCAGCTTGAGCTGGACCGGATCGTCCGTGTGCTGGGCCATTTCCTGGTACATGTGGATGGCGCGGCGCTCCAGTTCCATCGCCATGCGCAGCGCCTGCGTGTCGTCGGCCACCGCAGCGTGGCCGCGCTGCATCACCGCCGCTTCGAGTTCGGCGACGATGCCGGTGACATTGGGCTCGCCGGCTTCGCGCTGGGAAATCCGCTGCCATTCCTCTTCGCCGACGAGCGCAGCGAACAGTTCATGGGACTCGCCGACGTGACGCCTCTCTTCGTTGGCCAGGCGCAGGAAAGTGGTGCGACCGGCCGGATGCTGGGTGAGCTCGGCCAAATGTCGATAAAGACGCTCGCCGCCGAATTCGAGGTCCAGGGCAGCGCGAACCAGCTCGACAATTCGGTCGTCTACATGGCTCATAAATAGTTCTTCTGCCTCCTCGGAGTCCCTTTTCCCTTACGCGACATGCATCTAGCTTGTGACGGGCAGAATGTAGCGAGCACGATCTATAAAAAACATTCACTTCTTCTTATCGTTTCCATAAGTATTGCCACGCACGCCGCAGCAATATTTGCCCGACGGAATTACTAGGAAATACATCCTAATACATGAGTAAAATCATCCACTTTTAGACCAAAAAGGCGATGAAAGTACCGCCGCGACGCGGTCGGCATTAATAGCACCCGAATCAGGTTATCTATCGACGCAGCCGCTGCCAGCGTCGGCATGGAGCCTCGAGCCGTGCTGCGATGCCGCAAACGGCAAAAAAAATGCGGCGCGAACGCCGCATTTTTAGGCGCAAGAAAATCAGTCGCGGAGTAATTCGTTGATGGAGGTTTTCGCGCGCGTGCGCGCATCGAAGCGCTTGACGATGACGGCGCAATAGAGGCTGTACTTGCCGTCGGGCGACGGCAGGTTGCCGTTGACGACGACGGATCCCGACGGCACGCGGCCGTAAGAGATCTCGCCGCTGGCGCGATCGTAGATCTTGGTGCTCTGGCTGATATGGACGCCCATCGAGATCACCGAGTTCTCCTCGACGATCACGCCCTCGACGATCTCTGAGCGCGCGCCGATGAAGCAGTTGTCCTCGATGATAGTCGGCACGTCCTGGATCGGCTCCAGTACGCCGCCGATGCCGACGCCGCCCGACAGATGCACGTTCTTGCCGATCTGAGTGCACGAGCCGACCGTCGCCCAGGTATCCACCATCGTGCCCTCGTCGACGTAGGCGCCGATGTTGATGTAGCTCGGCATCAGCACCGCGTTCTTGGCGATGTAGCAGCCGCGGCGGGCCACGGCGGGCGGCACCACGCGGATGCCGCTCTTCTGGAAGCGATGGGTGTCGTAGTCGGCGAACTTGGTCGGCACGCGATCGAAGAACTTCAGCGGACCGGCCTCCATGAGGAAGTTGTCCTCGAGGCGGAACGACAGCAGCACCGCCTTCTTGATCCACTGATGCGTGATCCAGGTGCCGTCGATCTTCTCGGCCACGCGCAGGCGGCCAGAGTCGAGATCGTGGAGGATCAGCTCGACCGCTTCGCCGATCTTGGCCGGCGCCTTGCCCGGCCTGAACTCCGCCCGGTTCTCCCAGGCCTCGTCGATGATGCTTTGCAGTGCGTGCATGATCGGTGCTCCGTAGATTGCGAAGTGAGACGGCGGGAATTCGCGTCAGGACGCCATCATAGCGCGATGTTCCGCGGCGCATTGCGGCGCTGCGGCAATCTCCCCGGACCGGACGGCGATGCCGCTACGCCGCGGGCTTTTCCTGCGCCAGAGCCCCCATCGAGACGAGGCCGATCACGTCCTTGTGCTCATCGAGCACGGGCAGGTGCGACACGTGCTGCTCGGCCATGATGGCCATGGCGTCGCGCACCGTGGTCTGCTGCGAGGCACAGACGACCGGCCGCATGATGTCCTGCACGCGCGCTTCGCCGGCCGAGCGCCGGCAGTCCTGCTCGGTGACCACCCCGACGACGTGATGGTGCTGCATGACGAGGACCGCGCCTGCCTTGTGGCTCGTCATCAGTTTCAGCGCGTGGTCCGCCGATTCGCGCGGAGTCACCGTCACCACGGCGGCGGCGTGGGCGCCGAGTACTTGCGATAGTGTTTTCACATTCTCCTCCGATGGTATGCATCGTATGTTCTATGGCGGCAAAGCTAGAGCAGTCGACGCGATTTGGAAAATAGAATGTGCCGATGCGACGATCAAAAAATAGCCCCGCTGCCCGCCGGGCTATCGGGGCGCGATGCGGGGCTCGCTCGGCGCTATAGCAACAGCATAGCGCCTGGCGCAGACATCAGGGGCACTCGATTGCAGCGACGGCAGCGGCGCTTCCGCCGGGCAACAGGCGCATCACGGCTTCCTTCTTGAACGCGGTCGACCCGCTGCGCTGGTGCGGCGCCAACGCTGCCCGACGGCTGCGGTCGCGTACCACGCCAGCAGTTCGCGGCTTCCGGCGACATCGTCGGCCGGCGGAGACCAGGGCGCGAAGTCGTTTTCTCCGAAGGGCGCGTAGGGTCCGCGCTTGACCTCGAAGATGACCGCTCCGGGATCGAGCGACAGCACGGCATGCCAGCCGCCGACCGGCGTCTCGACGACGCTCGCGCTCTCGCCGAGCACCGCGCGCTGCGTCACGGTCCCCTCCGCGTCGAACTGCAGCACGACGAGGCGGCCGCGCAATGCCGTCAGCAATTCCCAGCTGTGGCGATGATGGTGCGGCCGGATGTAGGTGTCGGGCTCCATCGCGATGGCGAGCCGCTGGATCGGATCGGCAAGGTCCTCGTGGAAGTTGAAGTTCATGCGCCGGCGCGGAGACTGCTCCGCCTGCCGCGTCAGCGCGTCGAGATCGGCATGGTCGAACCGCTTCATGTGCTATTTCGCGCCGGCGAGGTGGCGCACGTACTTGGCCACGCCCTGCTCCACCGTCGCGAACTCGCCGCGGTAGCCGGCGACGCGCAGCTGCGAGATGTCGGCCTCGGTGTAGCTCTGATACTTGCCCTTGAGCGCTTCCGGGAAATCGACGTATTCGACGATGCCCTGCGCCACCATGTCGGCGAGCGGCAGCGCGGGCTTGCCTTCGAGCGCGCGGCAGGCGTTGACGGTCGACGTGGCGATGTCGTTGAACGGCTGCGCGCGACCGGTGCCGAGATTGAAGATGCCCGACGCATCGGGATTGTCGAGGAAATGCAGGTTCACCTTGACGACGTCCTCGACGAACACGAAGTCGCGGCTTTGCTCGCCGTTGCCGTAGCCGTCGCAGCCCTCGAACAGCTTGACCTTGCCGGTCTCGCGATACTGGTTGAAGTGGTGGAAGGCGACCGATGCCATGCGGCCCTTGTGCTGCTCCCGCGGACCGTAGACGTTGAAGTAGCGGAAGCCGGCGACCTGCGAGTTCGCCTCCGGCAAGCGGCGGCGCACCACCTGGTCAAAGAGGAACTTCGAGTAGCCGTAGACGTTGAGCGGCGCCTCGAACGAGCGGTCCTCCTTGAACACCCGGCCGCCGCCGTAGACCGAAGCGCTCGAGGCGTAGAGGAACGGAATCTCGTGGTCGAGGCAGAAGTCGAGCAGCGACAGCGAATAGCGGTAGTTGTTCGCCATCATGTACTGGCCGTCGGTCTCCATCGTGTCGGAGAAGGCGCCCTCGTGGAAGA
>DAIDAU010000355.1 GCA_027310465.1 Rhodocyclaceae bacterium | reverse complement strand
GTGCATGGACATCTCAATGCTTGATGGATTTTTGACGGCGATCGTCATCGGTCCGAACATGATCATGCCGAGTCAATGGCTGCCGCAGGTATGGGGTGAAACACCCCAGCGTCCGATGCGGTGGGACTCGCCGCAACAGATGAAACGCATAATGAGCCTCGTGATGCGCCATATGAATGACATCATCTGGCAGCTCACCGAAGATCCCGAGCACTACGAACCCTTGCTCTTCGAACACGATCAGGAAGAGGGCCCCGTCCTTATCATTGACGAATGGTGTACCGGATTCATTCGTGGCGCGACACTGGATTCGGAAGCATGGCAATCGCTCTTTGAGTCCGACGAATGCCAAGGCTTCCTGTTGCCGATCATCCTCTATGGCACCGAATCGGGTTGGCGGGAACTCGAAGAGAAACCAGAACTCGAGGAACGTCACGATGAATTCGCCGCGTCCCTCGCGGATTGCGTGCTGGCCATCCAGGATTATTGGCTGCCGATACGCAAGGCGAAGTCGACCATCCGCCATGCCGAACCGGCTCCGGGACGGAACGATCCGTGTTCGTGCGGCAGCGGCCGGAAGTTCAAGAAATGCTGTGGCAGCGCGTCGAAATTGAATTGAGCATCTCCTTGTCGATTACGCGACGATGCGCGCGTTCGAGGTATATATGATCCACTTGGAGTACCAGCAACTCGAACAGGAAGAAGCTGCGGTCGCAGCGTTGCTCGCGCTACGGTCTGGTCAAGGCTCGAACGCTGACGTAGCCCGAGCATCACTACAAGCTAAGCTTCAATAAGCGGCCTCTCTACCCACAACGCCGCCAGCGCGGACTACAGGCTCTAGGCCAGTAGTCCGCCAACGTGGCTATGTCGTCTTGTCGTCGACCGACGTCTTTCGCTTCAGCCCCGGTACCTTCGCTAGCAGCCGTCCCAGTCCATTCCAGGAGCGTTGAGCTAACTTTGCCGTCAGCTTAATGGCGCCTCCTATTCCTCTCCAGGTTAGCCGCACGGCCTGCAAAGAACGGCGTTGCTCCGTAGGTGGCTGCTTGCCGATCTCGATCATTCTCGCGGTAGAGTTGGCGACCTTCCCACCAGCCGCGAATGAAAACACTATGTAGAAGATCCACTTGAGGTTGAGGTACCGCGTGTATCGCTCCGCCTCTGATTTAAGTCGCTCCTGACGTTCACGCGACGCCACAAGCGAAGGAACAATGACCTCATTCGCGACCGCTACAGTTCTTGTCGGAGCGTCGTGATCGACTTTGCCATCGAGCGGCTCTGGATACACCTTCAGAAAAGCACCAGGAGGCCGTTGGCAGGTACCGGAAATCGCAGATTGGTACCACCCATTACCCAAGGACCGTCTGGGGCATTGTGCCTCGTTGAACTCCTTAAGCTCCCTACGAATCGCTGATATCTTGCCTTCGTCTCTCTCATAGCGGAACGGGTTGTAGATGGCGGCGGTATTATTTGGCCCAACCGTGTAATAGAGCCGCTCGTTCCACGTGGCGTAGTCGTTTAGCGTTTCCTGTACCTGCGAAGCCCAGGTGCACGACGGCTTCTTGGACCACTTCATCGACTGGCAATGAAGATCGTAGTCTCGGACCTGACGAAGCAAATACCCGCTGGCTTGCCGCGATAGATCGTTCTCTGTCTGCAACTCACGAGCTGTATGCGCCGCGCCAAGGTCAGCAACGAAGAAGATGCCTGTTACGACAGCCGTTGCATACCACGCGTGATCATATAGGTGGCGGAAATTGTCGCCCAGTTGCAGTACATCGCTCAGAATCAGCACTGCGCTCCAGCCTGAAATCAGCACTAGCAAGACGAGTGGGAACATTCCTCCTGCATCCCCCAGCACCCCGAGCGCGTCTATGACGAACTCCCGCGGCAGGAAATCGATCGCGGGAAATACACCCACCACGGCCAGGACTCCCGGTACCAGCACGACTGCCAGAGCAAGCACGCAACCCTTCCATCGCTTGATGACATAGCCCGAAAGTAGCAGTGCCGGCAACAGGATTAGTACGCAGTAGGCAATGAGACTGAGCCAGATCACATTTGTATCCAGCGCCGGTTCAAAAACGCTAACCATTGGCCCCGCTCCAGCAGGAATCGCGGCTGGATTCGGCGCGTGTTTGATCATCCCCTGCAACGCCTGATTCGCGTTGTAGGCAGCTCCATAAAGCGCTATGACGTACGGGAAAGTGAAGACCAAGAGATAGCTCATGAAATGCGTCCTCGTCGATTACGGAATATTCCAATCGCGCCAACCTGGCCGGCCGGCAGCGGGCACTATAATCTGCTCCTCAAGAACGACAAGGATTCGCAATGCCGAATATTGCAAGCGTCCTGAAGGCTGAAATCGTCAGACTCGCACGTCGCGAAGTTCGGACGGAAGTTGAACAGCTAAAGAAGGCGACCGCTACTTATCGTGCACAGATCGCCGACCTCAGGCGCCAAGTGGTCGATTTGCGTCAACGAGTCTCAAGTGCGGAACGACTCAACGGCCAGACCAAGTCGATCACCGCTGCCACCGACGATGGCACACAAATCCGTTGGAGCCCCGCAAAGCTGAAGCGGCATCGCGAACGCCTTGAACTGTCGGCCGACAAGTTCGGCAAGCTCTTCGGCGTCACCGGGCAGACCATCTACAACTGGGAGAGCGGCACAAGACCGGATCGCGACCATTTGTTCGCGATCTCCCAGTTGCGCAACCTCTCAAAGCGAAAGGCGCTCGCGGTTATCGCTGTGCGGACCTAGCGAACAAGGAACCAGTCATGGGCGAGGCAGCGCGTCGCAAGCCCTGTCAAGTACACTCTCTGCATGAAATAAGAGGTTAGGCCCATGTACATAGGCAAAGTCATCCTTAAGAACATCCGCGGGTTTAGGGATCTGGAATTTGATCTGAAACGGCCGGACGGAAGTTACGCCGGATGGACCGTATTTACTGGGGACAACGGTTCAGGCAAGAGCTCGCTGCTTAAGGCGATAGCAGTCGGTCTTACCGGCCGAGACACCGCGCGGGCTTTGCAGACAAGTTTTCGCCGATGGATACGCGAAGGAGCAGGAAGTGACGAGGCGTCGATCCAGCTAGAGATCGTCTTGCGCGCCGATGATGACACGCTCGCAGACTCCGGCAGGACTCCCGTTTCGGCTTTCCCCGCCAAAATCGTCCTGGACAACGGCGGCAAGGAAACTACTCTACGGGCGGTCATTCCCCCCAAGAAGCCAGCAAACTACTCCACCCCGGAAAGGGCGATTTGGTCGACCGACGCCAAAGGCTGGTTCTCCTGCGGGTACGGCCCCTTTCGCCGTGTCTTCGGCGCTTCACCTGAGGCCGCGCGGCAGATGGTCGCGCAGTCCACCGAGCGCTTCGTCACCATGTTCCAGGAGGCGGCGTCGCTGGCCGAGGTGGATCAGTGGCTGCGCAACCTGCATCACAAAACGTTGGAAAACAGAGCCGCCGAGAGTGCGCAGCTAGCGCTGCTGCTGGAGATTCTTCGTGATGACCTGATGCCCAACCAGATTAACGTGGATCGTGTCGATTCGGATGGGCTCTGGCTGAAGGATCGGAATGACGTACAGCTTTCGTGGGGCGAGATGAGCGATGGGTACCGTGCGGCCCTCGCGCTTCTCGCTGACATCCTGCGCCATTTGATCAATGCCTACGGCTCCAATGACCTGACCGACCATACCCCGGACGGCAAGGTGTACATCAAGCGTAGCGGTGTCATATTGATCGACGAGATCGATGCCCATCTGCATCCAGAATGGCAACGAGAAATCGGTTTCTGGTTTAAGCGACACTTTCCCAACATCCAGTTCCTCGTGACAACGCATAGTCCGCTCATTTGCCAGGCAGCCGATCCCAATGGTCTGTTCGTGCTGCCAGAACCTGGCAGTAATGACCTGCCACGCCCAATACCAGCAGACGAATACAAGACGGTTATCGCCTCCCGGCCAGACACGATTCTGCGGACATCAGCATTTGGGCTACAAAACACCCGGTCCCCATTGGCGATTGAGAAGCGCGCGGAACTTGCTCGCCTGGAAGCCAAGAAGCGAGCTGGCGCCAAGCTGACCCGCGAGGAGCAACAGCAGGAAAGGCAGCTGCAGTTGTTCGCTAACGCTGACGAAGAACTCTGAGCCAGTGCGCCGCATTACCCGCCCGTTGCTGCCGCCGGCCACGGCTACCGCGCTCGCCAAAAAGCAGGCTGACGCCGACGCGAAACGTGCCGCCGACGACCTCGATATCGAGCGCACCTGGAAATCGGCCAGGCAGACGAAAGCTATCAAGACTGCCCATTCCACGCTTCGCGCCATGGCCGGCCGACGCGAGCGGTGCATGTATTGTTGCGACTCCCATGGTACCGATATTGTATGCGTTCAGCGCGACCACCTATGCGGCGGCAGATGCTGAGATGTACAC
>DAIDAU010000336.1 GCA_027310465.1 Rhodocyclaceae bacterium | reverse complement strand
GTCGTGGATGGGCAGCGAGATCGCGCCGCTGTTCGCGCTGCTCGAGGACGAAGGCATCGAGCTGCTGTGGCACCCGAGCCTGTCCGAGGCGAGCGCCGAGGAGGCGTTTGCGGTGATCGCCGAATGCTGCGGCGGCACGCGCGCCTTCGATGTGTTGTGCGTCGAAGGCGCGCTGCTGCGCGGCCCGCAGGGCAGCGGCCGCTTCCACCTGATGGCCGGCAGCGGGGCGCCGATGACCGAATGGATCAGGCTGCTGGCCGAACGCGCGCGGCACGTCGTCGCCATCGGCAGCTGCGCGGCCTTCGGCGGCGTCGTATCGGCCGGCACCAACCCGACCGACGCCTGCGGCCTGCAGTACGAGTCGAACATCGCCGGCGGCCTGCTCGGGCCGGACTTCCATGCGGCCGGCGGCCTGCCGGTGATCGACGTCGCCGGCTGTCCGCCGCATCCCGACTGGATCAGCGAGACGCTGGTGCAGCTCGCGCGCGGCACGCTGACGCGCGAGTCGCTCGACGAGTTCGGCCGGCCGCGCTTCTTCGCCGACCAGCTCGTGCATCACGGCTGCCCGCGCAACGAGTACTACGAGTTCAAGGCCAGCGCCGCCAAGCTCTCCGACCAGGGCTGCCTGATGGAGAACCTCGGCTGCAAGGGCACGCAGGCGCACGCCGACTGCAACCTGCGGCTGTGGAACGGGCACGGGTCCTGCCTGCGCGGCGGCTACCCCTGCATCCGCTGCACCGAGCCGGGCTTCGAGGAGCCCGGCCATTCGTTCGCGCAGACGCCGAAGGTGGCCGGCATTCCGATCGGCCTGCCGGCCGACATGCCGAAGGCCTGGTTCGTCGCGCTCGCCGCGCTGTCCAAGTCGGCGACGCCGGCGCGCGTGCGCGAGAACGCGCGCGCCGACCACACGCTGAAGGCCCCGGGGACAAGGCTGATCAAGCGATGACGCGCCGCATCGTCGGGCCCTTCAATCGCGTCGAAGGCGATCTGGAAGTCACGCTGGACATCGACGGCGGGCGGGTCAAGGCCGCCTACGTCAACTCGCCGCTCTACCGCGGCTTCGAGCAGATCCTGCTCGGCAAGCTGCCGCAGGACGCGCTGGTGTTCGTGCCGCGCATCTGCGGCATCTGCTCGGTGGCGCAATCGGCCGCCGCGGCGCAGGCGCTGGCGCGGGCCGCCGGCGCCAGACCGCCGCCCAACGGCCGCATCGCGACGAACCTGATGCTGGCGACGGAGAACATCGCCGACCACCTGACGCACTTCTACCTCTACTTCATGCCCGACTTCGCCCGCGCCGAATATGCGGGACAGCCCTGGTTCGGCGAAGCCGCGGCGCGCTTCAAGGCGCTGAAGGGCACGGCCGCCGCGCAGGTGCTGCCCGCGCGCGCCGCCTTCATGCGCATCATGGGCACGATCGCCGGCAAGTGGCCGCACACGCTGGCGCTGCAGCCGGGCGGCTCGTCGCGGCCGCTGCAGGCCTCGGAGAAGATCCGCCTGCGCCTGATCCTGCGCGAGTTCCGCGGCTTCCTCGAGTCGGCGCTGTTCGGCGACGCGCTCGAACGCGTCGCCGCGCTGGCGACGCTCGACGACCTGGCGGACTGGGGCGCGGCGCACGCGGGCAGCGACTTCGGCCGCTTCCTCGCCATCGCTGGGGCCCTGTCGCTCCACGCGCTGGGCCGCGCCGGCGACGTCTTCATGAGCTACGGCAGCTTCCCGCAGGAGCAGGATCGCCTGTTTCCCGCCGGCCTCTGGGACGGCAGCCTCGCCGAGCTCGATGTCGGCGCGATCCGCGAGGACGTGCGGCACTCCTGGTACGCCGAGGCGGAGTCGCCGCAGGCGCCGGCGAGCGGCGCGACGCTGCCGCTGGCGGAGAAGGCGGGCGCCTATTCCTGGTGCAAGGCGCCGCGGCTGGGCGGTCGCGTCGTCGAGGTCGGCGCGCTGGCGCGCCAGGTGGTCGCCGGCCATCCGCTGGCGCGCGCGCTGGCGGCGGCATACGGCGGCACGGTGCAGAGCCGCGTCGTCATGCGCCTGGTCGAGATCGCGCGCGTGCTGCCGGAGATGGAGCGCTGGGTCGAGCAGCTCTCGCCGGGCGAGGCCTACAACGCGGCGGCCTACATGCCGGACGAGGCCGACGGCGTCGGCCTGGTCGAGGCCGCGCGCGGCTCGCTCGGCCATTGGCTTGCGGTTCGGCACGGCCGCATCCACAATTACCAGATCATCGCGCCGACGACCTGGAACTTCTCGCCGCGCGACGCGCAGGGAACGCCGGGCGCGCTCGAGCAGGCGCTGGCCGGCGTCGCGGCGAGCGCCGACGGGGCGACGCCGGCGGCCGTCCAGCACATCGTGCGCAGCTTCGATCCCTGCATGGTCTGCACAGTACATTGAGCGTTGAAGAGGATGGGCCCATGGAACGCATCACCATTTCGCTCGACGAAGACCTGGCGCGCGAGTTCGACCGCCTGATCGAGCAGCGCGGCTACAGCAACCGCTCGGAGGCGGTGCGCGACCTGCTGCGCCAGCATCTCGAGCAGGCGCGCCAGGGGAGCCATGAGGCGCGCCACTGCGTCGCCAGCCTGTCCTACGTCTATAACCACCACGAGCGCGAGCTGGCGGAGCGGCTCACCGAGATCCAGCACGGCCACCACGACCTCACGGTGGCCACCATGCACGCGCATCTCGACCACGACAACTGCCTGGAGAACGTGATCCTGCGCGGTCCGACCGCGGCCGTGCGCAGCTTCGCCGACGCCATCATCGCCGAGCGCGGCGTGCGCCACGGCAGCGTCAACGTGGTCTCGGTCGAGGTCGACCGCGGCGCGCACAGCCACGGCTACGCGCCGGCCGGCAGCCGCGGCCATTCGCACCTGCACCTGAAGCCCAAGGCATGACGCCCGACAAGCCGACCTCGTCGATGCTCGAGACGCTGGCCGCCGCCACCGGCGCGGCGGCGGAGGACATGGTGTGGCTC
>DAIDAU010000332.1 GCA_027310465.1 Rhodocyclaceae bacterium | reverse complement strand
GTGGAAGAGGAGGCACGCGCTCTGATCGCCGAGGTCGGACTGGCCGGCGCCGAGGACAAATATCCCGCCGCCATGTCGGGCGGCATGCAGCAGCGTCTGGCGCTCGCCCAGGCCCTGACGCGGCGGCCGAAAATCCTGCTGCTCGACGAGCCTTTCGGCGCGCTCGATGCCAAAGTGCGCAAGGACCTGCGCCGCTGGCTGCGCCGCCTGCACGACGAACTGCACATCACCAGCCTGTTCGTCACGCACGACCAGGAGGAGGCGCTCGAAGTCGCCGACCGCGTCGTGCTGATGAACCGCGGCAAGGTCGAGCAGGTGGCGGCGCCGCAGACGATGGTCGAGCAGCCCGGCACGCCGTTCGTCGAGGAGTTCCTCGACCTCGACGACCACGGCCCCGAATGGCTGCTGCTGGCCAAGCTCAAGCGGCGCGGGCAGCACGAATTCATCGCGCCGGAACAGCGCGCGGCTTGAGGAGATCGCGATGAACTTCCAGCAGCTCAGGATCGTGCGCGAGACGGTGCGCCGCGGCTTCAACCTCACCGAGGTCGCCAACGCGCTCTACACCTCGCAGCCCGGCGTCAGCAAGCACCTCAAGGACCTCGAGGACGAGCTCGGCGTCGAGCTGTTCGTGCGCCGCGGCAAGCGCCTGCTCGGCCTCACCGAGCCGGGCAAGGAACTGATCGAGACGGTGGAGCGCATCCTGCGCGACGCGCAGAACCTGCGCAGCATCGCCGACCAGTTCGCCAGCCGGGAGCAGGGCAGCCTGACCGTCGCCACGACCCACACCCAGGCGCGCTACGCGCTGCCCGAGATCATCAAGCAGTTCAAGGCGCGCTATCCGCAGGTGCACCTCGCGCTGCATCAGTGCAGCCCGCGCGAGATCGTCGAGATGCTGCTGGCCGGCGAGGCCGACGTCGGCATCGCCACCGAATCGATCGAGGGCGTGCCCGAGCTGGTCAGCTTTCCGTGCTACACCTGGCATCATGCCGTGATCGTGCCGAAGGACCATCCGCTCACCCGGCTGCCGGCGCTGACGCTCGAGGCGATCGCCGCCTATCCGATCGTCACCTACCACGAAGGCTTCACCGGCCGCTCGCACATCGACGAGGCCTTCGCCGGCGCGGGGCAGAGCGTCGACATCGTGCTCTCCGCCATCGACGCCGACGTGATCAAGACCTACGTCGAGGTCGGCCTCGGCATCGGCATCATCGCGCCGATGGCTTTCAACGCCGTCAAGGATTCCGGCCTCGCGCTGTTGTCGGCCGAGCATCTGTTTCCCGGCAACACGACGCGGCTCGCCGTGCATCGCGGCGTCTACCTGCGCGACTATGCGCGGCAGTTCGCCGCGATGGTCTCGCCGGCGGTCGATCCCGAGACGCTGCAGAAGACGCTTGGCGGTTCGGCCTAGCTTCCCTTTCGGTTCCTCTGAACCTCAGGTGACCCCATGAAACCCGAAACCATCGCCGTCCATGCCGGCTATGCGCCCGACCCGACCACCAAGGCGGTCGCGGTCCCGATCTACCAGACGACGTCCTACGCCTTCGACGACACCCAGCACGGCGCCGACCTGTTCGACCTCAAGGTGCAGGGCAACATCTACACGCGCATCATGAACCCGACGCAGGACGTGCTCGAGAAGCGGCTCGCCGCGCTCGAAGGCGGCATCGCGGCGCTCGCGCTCGCCTCCGGCCAGGCGGCGATCACCTACGCCATCCAGACCATCACCGAGGCCGGCGACAACATCGTTTCCACCTCCACGCTCTACGGCGGCACCTACAACCTGTTCGCCCACACGCTGCCGCAGTTCGGCATCGAAGTGCGCTTCGCCGACTACCGCCAGCCGGAAACCTGGGAGAGCCTGATCGACGGCAAGACCAAGGCGATCTACGCCGAGACCATCGGCAACCCGCTCGGCAACATCACCGACATCGAGAAGCTGGCCACCATCGCCCATCGTCACGGCATCCCGCTGATCGTCGACAACACCGTGGCGACGCCCTTGCTGCTGCGCCCGATCGAGCACGGCGCCGACATCGTGGTGCACTCGCTGACCAAGTACCTCGGCGGGCACGGCAACAGCATCGGCGGCGCCATCGTCGACTCCGGCAAGTTCCCCTGGGCCGAGCACAAGCAGAAGTTCAGGCGCCTCAACGAGCCCGACGTCTCCTATCACGGCGTCGTCTATACCGAAGCGCTCGGCCCGGCCGCCTACATCGGCCGCGCCCGCGTCGTGCCGCTGCGCAACACCGGCGCGGCGATCTCGCCGTTCAACGCCTTCCTGATCCTGCAGGGCATCGAGACCATCGCGCTGCGCATGGAGCGCATCACCGCCAACACGCTGGCGGTGGCCCAGTACCTCAAGGGTCACAAGAAGGTGAAGTGGGTCAACTACGCCGGCCTGCCCGAACATCGCGACCACGCGCTGGCGAAGAAATACCTGGGCGGCAAGCCGTCCGGCATCCTCACCTTCGGCGTCGAAGGCGGGCTGGCCGGCGGCGCGCGCTTCCAGGATGCGCTCAAGCTGATCGTCCGCCTGGTGAACATCGGCGACGCCAAGTCGCTGGCCTGCCATCCGGCGTCGACGACGCATCGGCAGCTATCCCCCGAGGAACTCGCCAAGGCCGGCGTCACCGAGGACACCGTGCGGCTGTCGATCGGCATCGAGCACATCGACGACATCGTCGCCGATCTCGAGCAGGCGTTGGCGGCGGTATAGCGGCGAGATCGAGAGCGGCCTTGTCGGGCCGCTCTCGCGTCTCTATGCCGGTACCGCGTCGCTTACGCGGCTCGCTGCAGATGCATATCGACATGGATGTCGGTGTAAGGACAGACTAGGCCTCCGGTCGCCGACTTCTCGAACAGGCCCAGCGTCACGAGGACCTGGGCGTCTTCGTGGACGCGTTTGACGTCTCGCTGCACGCGCCGTGCGAGTTCCCGCACGGAAAGCTCGCCGGCCTCCTGCAAGGTCCGCACGAGCATCCAGCGCTTTTCGGTGAGCTGCCCGAAAAACGCCGCGGGGCTCTCGAAATTGAGCGTTTCGCCCATGTAACGGCGCCGCTGGAACGCTGTCCCGGCGGCGGCCCGGAGGGCAGTTTGCCAATCCGGCTGAAGCGTGATGGTCAATGCTCTCTTTTCCATTTCTCAATCTCCTGCAGGAAATGCCAACGCCGGCCGGCCGGCACCGAAATCCGGCTACGGAGCGCGGCGACTCTAGCGCTGCCGCTCGCCGTCGGCGAACATCGAGACCTTGTCCACCGGCAGCGGGATCCACGTCTCGTTGTCGGTGAGCGGCGCCGTGGCGATCACCGCGACGCGGTCGTCGGGGCTCGTGACGTCGCTGAAATCGACGGTCACGTCCTGGTCCTTCAGGTGCGCCACCGGGAAGGGCGCGCGGCGCACGACGTAATGCAGTTCGGTGGCGCGGTGAGCGAACAGGCAGTCGCCGTTCGACAGCATGAAGTTGAACGGCCCGTGCGCGCGCACCGAGGCGGCGAAGTCGTCGAGCTCGGCGTGCAGTTCCTCGCGTTCGGGCCGGTGGTCGGGAAAGCGCCGCCGCAGCGTCTGCAGCAGGTGGCAGAAGGCTGCCTCGCTGTCGGTCTGCCCGACCGGCAGGAAGCTGCCGTCGAGCTTCGGCGCGTAGCCGTCGAGCTTGCCGTTGTGGGCGAAGATCCAGTAGCGGCCCCACAGCTCGCGCATGAAGGGATGGGTGTTCTCGAGCCCGACCGGCCCGTGCGTCGCCTTGCGGATATGCGCGATGACGTTGAGCGAGCGGATCGGGTAGCGCCGCACCAGCTCGGCTACCGGCGATTCGCTCGACGGCTGTGGATCGAGGAACAGCCGCACGCCGCGCCCTTCGAAGAAGGCGATGCCCCAGCCGTCGCGGTGCACGTCCGTGGCGCCGCCGCGCGCCTGGAAGCCGGTGAAGGAAAAGCAGATGTCGGTGGGGACGTTGCAGTTCATCCCGAGGAGTTGGCACATGGTTCGGGCTCCCGATGATCGATCGCCATTATCCGCCCGCGGCCGCCTCGCTTACAATCACGCGTTTTCCAAGGGGGCTCACGCATGCCGCTGCGCATCGCGATTAACGGTTATGGTCGCATCGGCCGCTGTTTGTTCCGCGCGCTCTTCGAGTCGCCGCTGGGCGAGCGCATCCGCGTCGTCGCCATCAACGAGCCGGCCGACCTGGACAGCATCGCCTACCTGACGCGCTTCGATTCGACGCACGGCCGCTTCCCCGGCCGCGTCGGGATCGCCGGCGCGCGCCTGACGGTCGACGGCGACGAGATTCCCGTCACGCACGAGACGGCGCCGGAAGGCGTGGCGTGGCGCGAGCTCGGCGTCGACCTGCTGATCGAATGCTCGGGCCGCTACGCCTACCGCCACGAGCTCGAACGCTTCCTCGCCGCCGGCTGCCCGCGCCTGCTGCTGTCGCATCCCGGCCATTCCGCCGCCGATGTCGATCGCACGGCCGTCATGGGCATCAATCACGAGCAGCTCGACGGCCGCGAGCGCATCGTCTCCGCCGCCTCCTGCACCACCAACGCCATCGTGCCGGTGCTGACGCTGCTCGACGCGGCCTTCGGCGTCGAGCATGCCTCGATGACGACGCTGCACTCCGTCATGAACGACCAGCCGCTGATCGACGGCTATCACCACGCCGACCTACGGCGCACGCGCTCGGCGATGCAGT
Organism: Rhodocyclaceae bacterium; assembly: GCA_027310465.1. Classification (GTDB taxonomy): domain Bacteria; phylum Pseudomonadota; class Gammaproteobacteria; order Burkholderiales; family Rhodocyclaceae; genus Nitricoxidireducens. Next base: position 4,003 of record DAIDAU010000332.1, on the reverse strand, counting down.
CGATGATTCCCGTCGCCACCGGCCTCGCGCGCGGCGTCGAGCGCCTGATGCCGGCGCTTGCCGGCCGCGTCCAGGCCAAGGCCATCCGCGTGCCGGTGCTCAACGTCTCGGCGATCGATCTCACGGTGACGCTGCACCGCGATGCCGGCGCCGCGGAGATCAACGCCTGCATGGCTTCCGCCGCGAACGGCGCCTTCGCCGGCCTGCTCGCCTATTCCGACGAACCGCACGCCTCGGTCGACTTCAACCACAGCCCGCAATCGGCCATCATCGACGGCAGCCAGACGCGCGTCGCCGGCCAGCGCCAGGCCAACCTGCTCGTCTGGTTCGACAACGAATGGGGCTTCGCCAACCGCATGGTCGAGCTGGCCGCCCATTGGCAGTCGCGCTTGTAGCCGTCATGGCGGTTTCTTGACGCGCCTCATTTGCCGATGCCTCGCGCATCGGTCTAATGAGGCCCGTGGAAGACGCACTGCCGAGCCTGGAGGACGAAGCCGCCCGCATCCCCGGCAACAGGGGCATCTGGGTCGGCATCTTCTGCGTGCTGGTCGAGTTCCTGCTGCTGTTCAGCGTCTATTTCATCGCCAAGGCGCATCATCCCGAAGCGTTCAGGACCGGCCCCGACAAGCTGCTCACCGTCGCGGGAACGGCGATCACCCTGCTGCTGCTGAGCAGCGGCTACTGCATGGTCAAGGCGATCGCAGCGATGCGCGCGGAGCGCCCGCGCATCTGCCTGCGCTGGATCGCGCTGGCGATCGTTCTCGGCTGCGGCTATCCCGTCGTGAAGTTCTTCGAGATCCGCTGGAACATCGCCCACGGCATCGACGGCCAAGCCGGCATCTTCTACACGGCCTACTACTACCTGACGCTCAACCACCTCGTGCATGTCTTCTGGGGCCTGCTCGGCCTGCTCTGGGTCGCCGTGCGCACGGCGTTCGGCGTCTACTCCGCCGCCGACCACAGCGGCCTGGAAGCGGCCGCCGTCTACTGGCACACCACCGACGTCATCTGGCTGGTCATCTTCCCGTTCTTCTATGTGCTGCGATGAAGCCCGGCTCAGCGGAAAAGACCTGGCTCGCGCTGATCGCCCTCACCCTCGTCGGCGCCTGGCTCGCCGAAACGGGCGAGGCCGGAACGCCATTGATGCTGACGGTCGCCGTGCTGATCGGCGTCAAAGGCCGCACCGTCATCGATCGCTACATGGAGATGCGGGAAGCGAACCCGCGCATCCGCAGGGTACTCTACGCGTTCAATCTCGCGATCCCGCTGATGGTGATCGCGAGCCACTGGTTCGGCGATGCGATCGCGCGGCTGACGAGCATCGCTTGATGCGCTAGGAGTGAGCAGGCAACGCGGAAAGTTTTACCCCGAGCGCATGAAGCAACTTGAGCACCGTGTCGTACCGCGGTTTTGCACCCGGTGTAAGCGCCTTGTACAGGCTCTCGCGTCCAAGGCCCGCATCCTTCGCCAGTTGCGTCATGCCGCGAGCCCGAGCCACATCCCGGACCGCAGTGAGGAAAACGTCGGGATTGGCATCTTCCAGAGCAGCCGTCAGATACTCGGCGATCGTTTCTTCATCGTCGAGATAGTCGGCGGCATCGAATGGAGAGTATTTGGATTTGGCCATAGTTCACTCCTTGTCCAGAGCGCGCGCCATTTCGATGGCGCGCTTGATGTCGCGCTTCTGGGAAGACTTGTCGCCACCCACGAGAAGCAGATAGAACACCTCGCCACGTCGCGTGAAATAGACGCGATAGCCAGGGCCCACGTGAACGCGCATTTCCGAGACGCCCTCGCCGACCGGTTCGCAGTCTCCGAAGTTGCCATGCTCCGCGGACCGTATCCGATGAATGATCCGTGCGCGGCCAACCTTGTCCCTCAGCCCGGACAGCCAAGCGCCAAATTCCTCCGAGCGGTGAAACGTGTTCATGGCGTCAGTGTATCCATATGGATACGCATATGCAACCCTGACATCATTGAGGATTGCTTCGACGCCGTATTGTCTGGCACTTCGCCTCGGCCATGGCTCGTGCGTGCCCGTCGACTCCAAGCCGTTTGATCTCTGCGATGCAAGCCGCTCGGTCCGACCGGAAGATCAGGCCGAAGAGCTTCGACACGAAGTTGTTGAACTTCCCGCAGTCGTTCGGATTTGCAAAGTCGGCACAGTCGGCGCATGTCCGAACGTGCTTCTCGCCGCAGCACGCGCGGACCTTACACCAGGTGGCCTTCGTGTTCTTAGCACATCCGCTGCATCTTCCGTGCAGGTATGAACGACAAGCGCCGCAGTACAAGCCGCAGCGCGCGACAAGTTCGGAGCTAGCTTCTACGGTAGCCATGATTGGCGCTCCTTCAGCCTCCAACGTGGAGGTAACCGGCCTGCGCGGCTATTCGCGCAAGGTCGCTCGAATGATGGGTTCGGCGTCTTGTGCAATTTCATATGGTTGCTGGCTCAAAGGAGAAGCTAACCCTATAGGCATGCAATGTGAGATTCACCACGGTGGTAGCAGCGTAGCGCACGCCTTCCGGAAACTCAGCGGCAACTATCATTCCGCGCGGCGGCTTCCCATCGAGCTTTGCAAACCAGCCGAGATAGCGGGCGACTTGCCCAACGGCAGAATCCTTTGCCTCACCTACTTTGACTTCGATTACGACACGGCATCCCTTCATATCTTCGGCAAGGATGTCTGTGCGGCCAACATCGGTGTTGAACTGACGGGCGACGAACTTGAGACCCCTTTCGAGGGTGTCGAGGTGCTGAATTAGATGATCTTCAATGTCGCGTTCGAGGCTGATCGAAGTCTCTGCGAGTTCGCTTACCGCTTCAATTTCATCTTCCCCCTCAGACGGAGCCCATTCATTTGGGCCGTGTCGTTCTTCGGAGTAAAGCTCGAATGTTCCATCGGCGTTTCGGTAAAGGAACTTCTGAGCGGAGGGGTGGTGAATATATGCCTTGGGGTTGTTTGCGACGCAGGCATACAGATGTGCTTGGAGCGTTGTAGCCTTCCACTGCCCCGGATACTGCGTATTGATGGCTTGCTTGATCTGCTCGGCGGTAACTTTGCCACCAGTAGAGCTTAGAAATGCCTTGATCGCCTGGGCCATCGTAGTCATGAGATACCTCGTGGAGCGCGAAGAGATGAAGAGGCCGAACGTCTGAGCTCAGGGACGCGCCGCTGATAGGCGGAGCATCCCCCGTAACGATGGGTTAGCCCTTTCGTTGCTCACCGATATGCTCCTTTAGTCCAGGTAGATAAATGTATCCAGCATCATCGGGGATGGCGGCAAAGGCTATGTAGAGAAGGAGCACTGAAAACGCTAAGAGGCTACCAAAGAAATAGTACCCAACGTCTACAGGCAAAGCTCTCTCGGCGAGTCGCAATATGCCATCGGGAACGAAGAAGTAGTTGATGCCGATGCAAAGGACGAGAAGAAACGGATGAGGACGATTCTTCTGTATTTCCTCGTCGGCACTCTCCTTTTCTTTGACCAACGACATCGCAATTGAACTATTGGATTTGAGAGCCCACAACTTTAGTCGGTGCGTTGAGACTGACTCCGAAAATCTTCTGGACCACGCTGACGTATCTTGCCCAGGGCGAATGGCATCCGGTATCGCAAACCATAAGTCCCAAAACAAATGGTTGCATATCCAGAACATGGCAGGCGACAAGAAGGACGCAAAAAGCGAGAAGCTGGCTACAACCATGAATGTGTCGCCGAGAGGAAAGGCGTCGCTTACCCTATAGGTCAGGTGCAATAACCCAGTCTCTGATGTCAATTGCGAGTAGGAGTCCCAGTAAAGGCCGAAGGATGAAAGCATGATGAAGTACCGAGGATCACCGAGCTTGCTTAGCAGCGATCCGTCTAGCTGTGATGTTTCAATAGGTTGTTCACCCGGAAGGTTCTGGGAAACTGGAGTTCTCGATGCTTCAGAGACCCAGGGAGACCAACCGGATGAACAGTCATAAGAATGCCAGAACGACGTTTGCGGGGCGCAAATTGC
>DAIDAU010000328.1 GCA_027310465.1 Rhodocyclaceae bacterium | reverse complement strand
CTTGAGCGCAGTCTCCGCCTGGTCCAGCACGGCCGCGGAGACGAAGCCCTGGCGGCGCAGCTCGCCGTTGCGGCGCACGTCGAGCTGGCGCTGCGCGCGCTCCGCCTCGTCGGCGGCGACGGTCTTGTGCGCCGCGGCGAGCGTCTGGCGCGAGGCGTCGAATTGGCGCTGCTGCATCGCGAGATTGGCTTCGGCGATCGCCACCTGCTGCGCGTAGTCGCTGTCGTCGACCTTGGCGACGACGGTTCCTTTCGCCACCCATTGGCCTTCGTTGAAGGGCAGCGCGACGATGCGCGACTGCACGGTCTTGAAGCTCAGCACGCTTTCGTGGGCCTCGATGTTGCCCGAGAGCATCAGCGCGTGATTCGACGAACCGGCGCCGAGCCAGCGGGCGATCGGCTCGCGCAGCAGGAATCCGGCGACGAGAACGACGGCGACGGCCGCCGGCAGCGCTATTTTTCTTCTTTCGAGAGCCATCGCATCCCTTCGAGACAAATCCGGCCGCGCACTTCTTCTTTTCGTAGCACCGCGCATTGTGCCATTTGCTACTATAGACGGCGTTTGGCGTTCGCAGCTCCGCCGCAGTTTCCGCCCTGGAGGAGACGCAGTTTGGCAGGCCGCCGGATCATTTCTACCGAGATCAATGTCGGGCAGCCGCTGCCCTGGAACGTCTTCGACGGCGACGGCGTCCTGCTGCTGCGGCGCGGCGTCGTCATCAACTCCCAACACGCGCTCAACCGGCTGCTCGAGGAAGGGCTCTACCTCAACGACAAGGAAGCCGCGGGTGGCATGCGCCAGGGGCCTCATGCGGCGCCGGAGCCCGAAAGACCCAGCGCCCTGCAACTGGTGATGGACGCGCGCAAGCAGTTCGCCGCGCTGCTTGGCGAGATCAGCGTGGCAAAGGAATTGGACTTCCCCGCGCGCATCCGCCGCATCGCGCTGCTGGTCGATCTCGCCTGCCAGACCCACGCCGACGTCTCCATCGCCACCGTCCTGCTGCTCCAGGACGGCACCTATCCGGCGCGCCACCACGTCGATACCGCCATCCTCGCCGACCTGATGTGCCGCGTCATGGCGATTCCCGACGAGCAGCTGCAGTCGATCATCGCGGCGGCATTGACGATGAACGCCAGCATGTACGAAGTGCAGGACAAGCTCAACGACGTCAAGGGGCCGCTCAACGACAAGCTGCGCGCGCTGATCGCCGCGCACCCCGAGCAGAGCGAGCAGCGGCTGCGCAAGCTCGGTGTCGCCGACGAGCTGTGGCTCAAGTGCGTGGCGCAGCATCACGAATGCGAGAACGGCGCCGGCTATCCGCGCAAGCTGTCCGGCTGCGCCATCGAGCCGGGCGCGAAGATCGTCGGCCTGGCCGATCGCTTCTGCGCCCAGGTGACGTCGCGGCACTACCGCGCCATGCGCGCCCCCGGCGTGGTGCTGCGGGAGTTCTACGCCGAGAAGGGCGCAGAGCTCGACCCGGCGGTCGCCGCCACGCTGATCCGCGTCGTCGGCATCTATCCGCCGGGCACCCTCGTGCGGCTGAAGAACGGCGAGATCGCCGTCGTCGTCGCGGCCACCGACAACGCCGACGCGCCGCTCGCCTGCGCCGTGCTCGGCGCCAACGGCCATGCCTTCACCGTGCCCGCGATGCGCAAAACCATCAAGGCCGACTTCAAGATCACCGAAGTGCTGACGATCGACAAGATCGACTTCCCGATCCGCATGACGCAGATCTGGGGCGACGCGGCGAAGCTCGCCTAGATGTGATGTTTCAATAGGTTGTTCACCCGGAAGGTTCTGGGAAACTGGAGTTCTCGATGCTTCAGAGACCCAGGGAGACCAACCGGATGAACAGTCATAAGAATGCCAGAACGACGTTTGCGGGGCGCAAATTGC
>DAIDAU010000318.1 GCA_027310465.1 Rhodocyclaceae bacterium | reverse complement strand
ACCTTGTTCGAGACGTTGTACTTGCCGACCGGCTTGTCCATCGGGATGCGCTTCACTTCCTTGAGCGTCTGCGCGTCGAAGACGATCAGCGCGCCGCCGTCGCCGATGCGCTCCCACAGGCTCGCCAGGGCATAGCGGCCGTCGCGCGTGAATTCGATGTGGGCCAGCGTCTTGCCGGGCGCGGGGCGCAACTCGGCGACGCGCTGGAGGGTGCGCTTGTCGATCACCTGCAAGGTGTCGCGGTTCTTGCTCATCATCGAATCGACCCAGGCGTAGGGCGTGTCTTCATGGCTGCGCATGAAGAAGCCGGGGCCGAGCGTCGGGATGTGGGCGATGGTCTTCCAGTCCTGCATGTCGATGACGCTGACCACGCCTTCCTTGAGGTTGGGCGTCGCCATCACCGGATGGCCCTGGTAGTCCCAGGTGATGCCGGAGCCGAGGTGCGGCATGCCGGGCAGGTCGAGCGTCGCGATGCTGCGCCGGATGTCGAGGTTCACCACCTGGCCCTGGCCGCTGCGCGAGGCGCCCATCACGTCGGCATAGGAAGCGTCGAAGAAAAAGTCGTCGAGCACGCTGGCAAGCTGGGTGCGGCGCGGATTGAGGTAGCCGGGCGTGGCGAAGCCCTCGGCCATCTTGTAGTCGTGCACGAAGCCGTCGAAGATCGGCTTGGCCTTGGGATCGTAGGAAATCTCCCAGAGCTCGGGGATGTCCTTCATCGCCGCGACGAAGCTCTTGCGCGGCGCCGCATCGTACACCGCCGAAACGCGTGAGGTCTGCTTGCCGTCGGCCGTGGCGGCGGGGATCACCTTGGCGAGCTTTAGGTCGGCGTCGAACAACACCAGCGTGTGCGGCAGGTAGTTGGCCGCCATCACCCACTTGCCGTCCGACGACACGGCGATGTTGCGCATGTTGATGCCGGCGCGCACCTCGGCGACGATCTCGAGGTTCCACAGGTCGTACTTGGTGATCCAGCCGTCGCGCGAGCCGAAGAAGACATAGCGGCCGTCGTGGGTGAACTTCGGCCCGCCGTGCAGCGCGTAGCGGCTGGGGAAGCGGACGATCGGCTCGAGCTTGTCGCCGTCGAGGACGGTGACGTGGTGGTCGCCGCTCTCGACGACGACGAACAGGTTCATCAGATCGACACCGGCGAGCCGCGCGCATGGCTGGTCCGGCAGGCTGCCCGGCGGATGCGGCTCGACGCGCGAGGCGCGGATCTGCTCCGCCGTCCACTGCGGGCGCGGCTCCACCGGCGTATAGATCCAGTCGACCAGCGCGGCGATGTCGGAATCGGAGAGCTTGCCGGCGAAGCCTGCCATCTGCGTCGCCACGCGGCCGTCGCGCACGGCGCGCAGCGCCTCGGGCTTCTTCAGCCGTTCGAGGCTTTCGGGCAGCAGGGCCGGGCCGGTCACGCCGTAGCGGTCGGCGCCGTGGCAGGTGGCGCAGTTCTGCTGGAACAGCGCCGCCGGGTCGGCAGCACCGGCGGACAGCGCGCAGAGCAGCAGCGCGAACGCGGCGAATGTCTTCACTGGAGGATCTCTTCTTCGGTCAGGTAGCAGCCCGGGTCTTCGGCCCACGGGTCGCCGGTGAGCTGCTGCGCCCGCACGCGCGTGTTGCCGCCGCAGATCGGAAAATGCACGCAGCGCGCGCAGCGTCCGCCGACCGGCCGCGGCGAGCTCTTGAGCCCGGCCATCAGCGGATCGGAGCGGTCCTGCCAGATCGCGGAGAACGGCCGCTCGCGCACGTTGCCGAGGCTGTGATGCCACCACATGGTGTCGGGATGCACGTTGCCCAAGTTGTCGATGTTGGCGACATTGACGCCGCTGGCGTTGCCGCCCCATTGCATCAGCTTCATCTTCAGGTGCAGCTCGAGCCGCGGCGCGTGGCGGCGCACCCACAGCAACAGCCAGGCGCCGTCGGCGTCGTTGTTGCCGGTGGTGAACTCGCTGCGGCGGCACTCCTGCGCGTGGCGCCAGCAGGTGTCGAACAACAGCTCCATGGCCTCGCGCGTCATCAGATGGTGCGCATCGTCGCGCCGGTTCTTGTTGCCGCGCCCGGCGTAGTTCAGATGCGAAAGATAGAAGCGGTCGATGCCTTCGTCCTCGACCAGCTGCAGCAGCGCAGGCAGGTCGCCATAGTTGTCGCGCGTCAGCGTGAAGCGCACGCCGACCTTGAGCCCCGTATCGCGGCAGCGGCGCAGCGCGGCCAGCGAAGCGTCGAAGGCACCCTCCTTGCGGCGGAACTTGTCGTGCGTGGCGGCGAGCCCATCGAGGCTGATGCCGACATAGTCGAAGTCGGCTTGCGCGATGCGCGCCGTCATCGCCTCGTCGATCAGCGTGCCGTTGGTCGACAGCGCCGTATAGAACCGCAGCTGCTTGGCGCGGCGACCGATGTCGAAGATGTCGGGCCGCAGCAGCGGCTCGCCGCCCGAGAGGATCAGCGCCGGCACCTTGAAGGCCTTGAGGTCGTCCATGACGCCGAATACTTCGTCAGTCGTCAGTTCGCCGGTGAAGTCCTTGTCGGCGGAGATCGAGTAGCAGTGCTTGCAGGTGAGATTGCAGCGGCGCACGAGGTTCCAGATCACGACCGGGCCGGGCGGTTTGCGGGCCGGTCCGACCGCTGTCGGTGCCTTCAGTTCGTGCATGAAGTGGGAGATGCGGAACATGTCGGAATTAGACCCCGGTGCTCTTGATCGCCAAGGGCGACGGGGGGTCGTCGCCGCTTCGTGTCCCCCGGCGGACAAGAGCGATAAGGCGTCCGCCTCCTCCTTTACCTACGCGTCGACGACCCCCCGCCACCCTTGGCTTGGCGCTCTGCCGTTCTGTCCAGAAATCGCACGGCGGTTCCGCTCGTGCCGATGGGGTGGTCCGCTGCGCGTAAGTAAAGGAGGAGGCGGACGCCGTATCGCTCTTGTCCGCCGGGGGACATGGAGCGCAGCGGACCACCCCGTCGGCACGAGCGTCGACGACGCCCGCCTTACCGGCTTGAACATTCACCGATCGTGAAGGAGGAAGGCCGTCCATCCTATTCAGCAAGCCGCAACCCAGCCTTCTTCAGAATGCCGTTGCTATACAGCACATCCGACGCCCGGCAGCGCTTGCCCAGCATGTCGCGGATCGTCCACAGC
>DAIDAU010000428.1 GCA_027310465.1 Rhodocyclaceae bacterium | reverse complement strand
TAAATGACGAGGCTGTCCTAAGCCGCTTGAGATGTCGGCCGAAGCGAGCGCGCGGGGCTGCGAAGCTGCTCACGATCCCGCGAAATCGGTGCTCACGATCATCTGAAATCTATGCTCATGATGCTCTGAAATCCGTGCTCATGATCCCGCGAAACGCGCAACAAGCTTGGCGAACAGCGGGCGGTCGAGACCGCGCGGGGTGCGGTAGTCGATGTCCTCGACGCATGCCTGCTGGCGCAGCTTGGCGTAGCGCAGGCGAGTGGCGAGCCGTTTGTCGTGCCGCAGCGAGGCTTCACGTTCGAGCAGCAGAGCAAGCCATTCGGCGTGACCGAGGCTGCCAGCCTCACCGGCGGCTTCGATGTCGGCGAAGGCCTTGGCCATGCCGTGGAGGCCGAGGGCGTTGAGGCGGTCGAGGGTCGGATGGGTGAGCAAGGGACGGTCTCCTAATTGTAGTAGCGCGGTCCGCGGATGTTGGCATGCAGGATCGGCGCATCGTCCGCGGAGCGCTGGTGAGCGGGACGCCGATCGAGATTGTTGGCGAGGATCGACTTGACCGAGCCATAGGTGCGCGCGCCGATGTCGATCGCCCGCGCAGCCGCCGCGTCCAGCCGTTCGCGCCCATAGGAGGCGGCGAGCCTGAGGATGCCGAGGCAGGCGCGGAAGCCTTGTTCGGGGTGCGAGCGCTCGTCGAGAATGAGGTCGCACAATGCGCTGGTTGCCGGCCCGATCGCGGCGGCGTCCTGACGGATACGCCCGATAGTCCAGCCGGCGTAGCGCCGATGGCTGGAGGCCATGTGCTCCGGCACGGTGGTGTGCTTGTGATTGCCACTCATGCGCTGATGCGCGGCAATCCGCTCGCCCTTGTGGAAGATCTCGACGGTGCGGGCGGTGAACCGCACCTCGACCTCGGCACGCGCGAAGCGATGCGGAACGCTGTAATAATGCTTCTCCACCTCGACGTGGTAGTCGAGGCTGACGCGGCGGATCCGCCACTCGGCGAGCACGTAGGGGCTCGCCGGCAACGGCTTGAGCGCCGGCCGGTCGATCTCCTCGAGCAGCCGGCGGCGCGTCACGCCGAGCCGCCGGATCGGCCGCTCCTCGTTGAGCCTGGTGAGCAACTCGCCGATCGCTGCGTTGACCTCGGCGAGGCTGTAGAAGACGCGGTGGCGCAGGCGACCGAGCAGCCAGCGCTCGATGATGAGGACGGCCTGCTCGACCTTGGCCTTGTCGCGCGGCTTGCGAGGTCGCGCCGGCAAGACGGCCGTGCCGTAATGCGCGGCCATCTCCGCATAGGTGCGATTGATCTGCGGGTCGTAGAGGCTCGCCTTGATGACTGCGACTTTGGTGTTGTCAGGCACCAGGAGCGCCGGGACGCCGCCGATCGCCGCGAAGGCGCCAACATGGGCGCTGATCCAGTCGGCGAGCCCCCTGCGTCCACGTCGCCTGCGCGTAGGTGAAGCTCGAGGCGCCCAGCACGGCGACAAAGATCTGCGCCGTCCTCCGCTCGCCGGTGAGGCTGGCAGCCTCGGTCACGCCGAATGGCTTGCTC
>DAIDAU010000309.1 GCA_027310465.1 Rhodocyclaceae bacterium | reverse complement strand
GCGGCGCAGCGGGAGCGAAGCCGTGAAGCTGGCCAGCAGCGAGCAGCAATCATCGTTGGCCTCCCACACCGGCAGCATCATCGGCTCGAACCGATTTTCCAATTGGTCATCCGAGCGGATGGCCAGGTAGGCGTCGCGCGTGCCGACTCCGACCAGGGGGATGCGTAGCTCGTTGCCGAGGAAGCGCAGTAGATTGAGGAATTCCCGGCGGTTGACGCTGTTACCGGCCAAGACGTTGTGTAGTTCGTCGATCACCAACATACGCACACCGACCTTACGTAACAAGGCCAATGCCAATTTCTCCATTTCCGGCAACCGTGGGCGTGGGCGCAAGGGCGCGCCCATCGCAGCGAGCAGCGCGACGTAGAAGCGGATCACCGACGGCTCGGATGGCATCTGCACGACCAGCACCGGGATGTGCTCCTGGTCGGCGTCGGCACTGGCCGGATGCGTGCGCCGGAATTTCTCGACGATCATCGACTTGCCGTTGTTGGTCGGGCCAACCAGCAGCAGGTTGGGCATGCGTTGTTTGTTCGGCCACGCATACAAGGTTTCCAGCCGGTTCAGAGCCTCGACCGCACGGGGATAGCCGATCCAGCGGTCGGCGCGAAGGCGTTGGATGCGCTCGTCCGCCGGCAGCCGGGCCAATCCCTGCGCCGCCTGTAAGAGGTGCGACAGGTCGATGATGGGATATTCGTCCACGGCTACCACTCCTCAATCTGGTCGAAAGGTTTTGCCGGAGGCTGCTTGTCTGCCTGCGGGTCGGAAACATCAGTTTCCGGCGGCGTCGGCTTGTTCGGCGGAACCGACGCCTTGAGATGCTGGCGTCGATCCGTGTCGCGCCGCGCCTTGCGCGTGGCCTTCTGCGCGGCAGTCACGATCTCGCGCATCTGGCCGATCATGCGGAACAGCGCCGATTCATCCACTTGCTCGCGCCCTTGCTGACGCAATTTCGCCAGAGCTTGTCGTTGTTCCCACAGCGTGACCGCCGGGTGCGACAAGGTGCGGTAGGGGATTTCCAGGTAGTGCTGCCCTTCCGGTTCCAACACCCAGATACGGCTGATGTCGCGCGGGTCGCGCCGGATCAGGAACGCAGGCAAGCGGTCGCGCCGAGCTATCCACGGCTTGGGCGCATCGGCGTAGTAGTGGATGTGGTCGATGACGAAGCCGGTGCGGGTCAGCGTGCGGCGGATGATGGGCAGAAAATCGACCAGAAAAGCCGTGGCGCGGGTGACGACGGCCGGTATACCGACACGCGCCACGGCCTCAGCCCAGCGCGCCGCCGGCGGTTGGAACAGGCCGTTGTGCACGGAGCCGTGATAGGTGCCGACCGCCAATGTGAGCCAGCGCTCCAGCTCGCGCAATGTCAGAGCGGCCTTGTTTTCGGAATCGTAGTCGCCGCGCCGGTCCGGGTTGGAGAAGGTTGTTCCCGGTAGATCGTCGTGGATCATCTGCATCGCCGTGCCGATGATCCGTTCCACAATGCCGCCATAGTGCGGCTGTCCCAGCGGACGATAGTCCAGCCGGATGCCATGCTGCTCGCAACCCCGGCGCAGGGCCTCGCTCTTGAACTCGGCCGCGTTGTCTAGGTAGAGCAGCAAGGGCTTGCCGCTCATCGGCCAATCCATTTCCACGTTCAGCCCTTCCAGCCAAGGGCGCTTGTCGCAGGCGATATGCACAAGGCACAGGCCGACCGAGACGGCGGATGGCGCTTCCAACGTGACCACCATTCCAACCACGCAGCGGGTAAACACGTCGATGGCGAGGGTCAGGTACGGGCGGCCAATCGGTTGCCGGTCGCGCTCATCGACCACGATCAGGTCGATGACCGTATGGTCGATCTGTACCTGCTCCAGCGGCGCGGTCACGGCAGGAGGCTCGCCGCCTACACCTTGCAGGTCGCGGGCGGCATCCTGGCCTTCCCGGCGGCGCATGGTTTTGAGCGGATCGAGGCCGGCGATCCGTAAGGCCACGGTGTTGCGCGCCGGTACGCGGAGCTTTTGCGTTTTGCAAGCCTGTGCCACTTCGCGGTGGAACGCCGCTAGGGTTCGTTTCTGCTTGGTCAGGAAACGCTTTTGCAACAACTCGCGGATGATGCGCTCGACCGGCTCAGGCAGACGCCCTTTGCCTTTGCCGCCGCCGGACCGACCTGGTGCCAGGTCCGTCACAAGGCCAGTGCCTTGTCGCGCCCGGCGGATCAGGACATACACCTGCCGCCGAGACAGTCCAAGCGCCTGCGCTGCGGCGTCGGCAGACTGATGACCGACTACTTCAAGCGTCGTAAGCGGGGCGATGATCTCGGCTCGCTGGCGGGCATGCTCCCATGCCGCGTCGGACAGGGTAGCCACCCCGTGCTCCGTGATTCGTGCATCTGACGCCATGCCCATACCTCGCTTTTGTGCACACGAGTATTGAGCATAGTCGAAATTGGTGACGATGACTTCTGATATTTGGTTATCAGGAGCTGACTGCACTCCGGGCGTTACGTCCAGTTAATTGGTGCAGTCGTCTTCTGAAAATGACACATGTGGCCACTCTGACGTCTTGTCGCAATAACCCTGGTATTTGACACGCCGCCTCGACTTGTGAATAATAACGATTCGTGTTTACGTTTCCTAGAGGAGATCGTCTTGAAGTCTGTGAAGCACATTGCCGCTGTCGCGGCTATCGCCTTGTGTCTGGTGGCGCAGTCCGCCAGCGCCGCAGAGTCCCCATTTGGCTGGATCTACACCACAGACATTCACCCAAAGGGGCAGAAGGAGTTCGAGCAGTGGGTCGAGCTCCAGCAGGGACAGTCGAGAGGCGCCTACTCGAATCTGCGGTTACGCGAGGAATTCGAGTTCGGGATCACCGACCGCTACCAAACGTCCATCTATCTGAATTCGCGCTACGTCAATGCGCGCCAGAACGGCGTCGATGGCACAACGGGCGGGCCGGACGTCGATTTGCCTGCCGGCTTCGATCCGGCGGCGCGCTACCAGAAGTCTCGCGTCGAGTCAGTGTCTTGGGAGAACCTCTATCAGGTACTTAACCCGTTGACCGATCCGATTGGCTTCGCCATCTATTTGGAGCCCGAGCTCGGGTCTCGAGTGCGCGAGCTCGAGACGAAGTTCCTTTTCCAGAAGAACTTCCTTGATGACCGCGTGATCTGGGCTACCAACGTGAATTTCGTTGTCGATCGCGAAAAATCTGTCCAGGGGGAGATCGAGAAGGCCACGCAGTTTGAGCTTCTGACCGGCGTTTCGTACCGCTTCCGCAACAACTGGGCCGCCGGCTTGGAAGCGCGCAACCATAGAGAGTTCTTAGGGTACGGCTTTGGCAGTCCAGAACACTCCGCTTGGTTCCTCGGGCCGAACATCCACTATGCGACGAAGGCGTGGTGGCTCACCGCGGCTTGGCGCACACAACTGCCCGTGGCGAGCGCTTTCAACGACGAGCAGCGCGAAGTGGTTGTCGGGCGACGCATCTACGGGGAGGGGCACGCAAAGAACGAATTTATGCTCAAAGTCGGGATTCCGTTCTGATCATGCGTTGGGAACCTTTCATTGCGGCTCCACTGGTGGTCATCACAGCTCCCGCGTGGGCAAGCGTCTATCTTTCGGTGGAGCAGGCCCAGCAGGTCATCTTTCCCGGCGAAACGCTGCGCAAGCTGCCGTTCTCGTTGACTCCTGCTCAGCGTGACGCCCTGCGCGAGCATACTGGTGTGCATGAACCCTTCAACGAAGACGGCGTGTGGCAGGTCGCCGGGGGCGGCGTTTTCATCGTTGATCGCGTGGTAGGCAAGCACGAGCAGATCACCTACGCCGTTGGCATCAATCGCGACGGCACGGTCAAGCAAGTCGAAATCATGGAGTACCGGGAGACCTACGGCTCGGAAGTGCGCAACCCTGCCTGGCGCAAGCAGTTCGTCGGCAAGTCAGCCGCCTCGCCCGTGAGGCTCAACCAAGACATCGCCAACATCTCCGGTGCCACGTTGTCGTCCAAGCACCTCACGGACGGGGTTCGGCGCGTGCTGGCGGTGTTCGACATGGCCTTGAAGGAACAGCTTGGTGCTGGTCGTTGAGCGCATGCGCCCCTTGCTAGGGACGTTCGTGACGATCCGGGCGCAGGCGGATGCCTCGCTGACGCATGAACAACGGGAGGCCGCCATCGGCAAAGCCTTCCGGGCCATCGAGCGCGTCGAGCGCTTGATGAGCTTTCACCGAAGCGACAGCGATATCGGACGACTAAACCGTGCCCAACCGGGCAGCAGTTTGCGGGTACGCCGGTGGACGCATGTCGTGCTGCGCGAGGCTCTGCGGCTGAATGAAGTCAGCGGCGGTGCATTCGACTGCAACGTTGGCGGAGCGCTCGTGCGAGCCGGATTGCTGCCGCGCTTGCGGGCAAATCTCGCCCGACGTGGTCTGCCCATGCGCAAGGCCATCGCCTTGGCCAGCGGCGGCCGCGTGACACTGAAGCATCGGGTCTCGCTCGATCTCGGCGGCATCGCCAAGGGCTTTGCGGTGGATCAGGCCGTGCGAGTCCTGCGTGATCATGGCGTGCAGGGCGGGTTGGTCAATGCCGGAGGCGACTTGCGCGTCTTTGGCCCCAGTCCGCAAGCCGTGTGGGTCCGCTGCCCGAGCGCGCCAGACAAACAGCACTTGATCGGACACCTACGTAACGGAGCCGTGGCAACCTCCGCAAGCTATTTCATGCCGGACGCCGGGCGTGATGGCGTGATCGCCAGCGCTATCGTTCATCCGGCGCACGGGCGACGGCTCCCGCTTGTGGGCAGCGTGTCAGTAGTCGCCAAGTCGTGCATGCAGGCGGATGCGCTCACCAAGATCGCAGCACTGCGACGCCGCGTTCCCACCGTGCTGCGGCAGCGCACCCAAGCCCGCGTGATCGAACTATGACAAAGACAAAGCCCCACGTGTTCAGTGTCCGCCTGCCAGCCTTCCAGCGATGGGCGACCTACGGCACGCTTGCCATCGTCGCCGCCAGCGGTGTCGCGTGGCTGACTCTGCACGATTGGCTCCAGTGGGGCTGGTTCGCGGCGGAACACCGGCTACTTGTCGTCCACGGCGTAGCCGCTGCTTTGTCGCTGATAGTCATCGGTGGTCTCCTGCCGCTGCACATTCGACTGGCTTGGCGCACCCGCCGCAACCGCATGTCCGGCGTGGGTGCTCTGGCCGTCATGGGCTTGCTCGGCCTGAGTGGTTTGTTGCTGTACTACGGCGACGAAGAGTGGCGTGACATGGTGCGCTGGCTGCACATCGGCGTCGGCGGGCTGGGCATTGCGGCCATCCCATTCCACGTGTGGGTGGGAAAGCGTCGCATGGTGCAGCACCGCGGCGCTAACACGCATCCGGTACCGGTGGTGCGCCCCATCCAGCGTACTGGCTGACGGGCGGTCTGCGTGCCGCGTCGTTCGATCCTGTCCGCCGCCGAGCGCGAAAGCCTGCTGGCCTTGCCCGACACCAAGGAGGACTTGATCCGGCATTACTCCTTCAGCGATACCGACATCTCCATTATCCGGCAGCGGCGTGGCCCGGCCAATCGTTTGGGCTTCGCCGTGCAGCTTTGCTACCTGCGCTTCCCCGGCATCATCCTTGGCGTCGATCAGTCGCCGTCCATGTCCTTGCTGAAACTGGTCGCTGACCAGCTCAAGGTCGGCGTCGAAAGCTGGGACGACTACGGGCAGCGGGAGCAGACCCGGCGCGAGCACCTAGTCGAGCTGCAAACGGTGTTCGGCTTCCAGCCGTTCACGATGAGCCACTACCGGCAGGCCGTCCAGTTGCTGGCCGAGCTGGCCATGCAGACCGACAAGGGCATCGTGCTGGCCAGCACCTTGATTGAGCATCTACGGCGACAGTCGATCATTCTGCCCGTGCTCAACGCCATCGAGCGCGCCAGCGCCGAGGCCATCACCCGCGCCAATCGGCACATCTACGAAACCTTGTCCGAACCGTTGTCTAACGGGCATCGCCATCGACTCGATGAACTGCTGAAACGCCGCGACAACGGCAAAACGACCTGGCTGGCATGGCTGCGCCAGTCGCCCGCCAAACCGAATTCCCGGCACATGCTGGAACACATCGAGCGCCTGAAAGCCTGGCAGGCGCTCAACCTGCCTACCGGCATCGAGCGGCTGGTTCACCAGAACCGGCTACTCAAAATCGCCCGCGAGGGCGGCCAGATGACGCCCGTCGACCTGGCCAAGTTCGAGCCGCAACGACGCTACGCCACCCTCGTGGCACTGGCCATTGAGGGCATGGCCACCGTCACCGATGAAATCATCGACCTGCACGATCGCATCCTGGGCAAGCTGTTCAACGCCGCCAAGAACAAGCATCAGCAGCAGTTCCAGGCATCCGGCAAGGCGATCAACGCCAAGGTGCGGCTGTTTGGGCGCATCGGTCAGGCGCTGATCGAGGCCAAGCAAGCGGGCCGCGATCCGTTCGCCGCCATCGAGGGCGTACTATCCTGGGATGCTTTCGCCGAAAATGTCACCGAAGCGCAGAAGCTCGCGCAGCCCGAGGACTTCGATTTCCTTCACCGCATTGGCGAGAGTTACGCTAC
>DAIDAU010000297.1 GCA_027310465.1 Rhodocyclaceae bacterium | reverse complement strand
CTCGACCGGCCCCGGCACGCCGATCCCGCAGTGCGCGCACGAGGTGCTGCGCGCCATCCGCGCCGCGCACTTACCTGGAGCGGTGTAGGCTGCAATAGGCGGCTAAAAGGGGAGCGTGTAATGGCACAGCAGAAGAGAACCGAATTTGTACAGTGGATGGGGCCGCTTCTGGATATCCTACGGGAACTCGGAGGATCAGCTAGCCCCCGTGAAGCATCGGACGCCATTGCGGAAAAGATGCACCTCGATGCCGAGACACGAAATGCCCTAACCAAGACAGGGATGGAGCGATTCCACAATCAGGTTCAGTGGGCTCGCATGTACCTCGTCTGGGAAGGCTATATAGACGGTGGGCGGCGAGGGGTCTGGTCGCTAACGCCATTAGGATGGAAAGCGAATCTCGACTACGAGCAGGGCCACAAGATATTCCTGAAATGGGTAGCTCATCACGCAGTCCGCCGTAAGACCAAAGACGAACCAATAGATCGGATTGCCGCTCAGACTCCGGAAGAAAGCGTGCCGGAGATAGAGAGGTCGCAGAATCTGCTTGATGTGCTCCGCGGGCTCTCAGCCTCAGGATTTGAACGGGTTTGTCAGCGGCTGCTGCGAGAAGCGGGTTTCGAGAAGGTCGAAGTTACAGGTAGTGTTTCAATGCAAGAAGTGGTCGGGTAGCGTGCCCACAAAGGAGATTCGTGACCTGAGAGGCGCCATGGATGGCCGCGCCGAGAAGGGCATATTCATCACGACCGGCACTTTCTCTGCACAGGCCAGAGAAGAAGCAGAACGGCCTGGCGCGACTCCCATTGAACTCGTGGATGGGAATAAGTTGATTCAAATGTTCGAGTCGTTGGAGTTGGGCGTTCGCCCAAGGATTGTTTTTGAAATCGACTATCCATTTTTCGAGAGCTTTAAGGACTGACGCTTGTTCGGAGGATTGCAGATGGACAACCAACTCATAGACCGCATCACTCTCGAGCCCGGAAAGCGGGGCGGAAAACCGTGCATACGCCACATGCGCATCACAGTTTATGACGTGCTCGGGTGGCTTGCCGCGGGCATGACGGCTCAGGAAATCCTCGCCGATTATCCCGAACTCGAGGCCGAAGACATCCAAGCCTGCCTCGTTTTCGCCGCAGATCGGGAACGTCGCATGGTGCGGATCGCGGCATGAAGTTGCTGCTCGACCAGAACCTGTCGCGTCGCCTCTTGCCGGCGCTGGAGCCGCTTTTCCCCGGTTCCAGTCAGGTGCAATTGCTTGGGATGGAGACGGCGATGGATCGCGATCTTTGGTCGTTCGCAATGGCGAACGGATACGCGATCGTCACCAAGGATTCCGATTTCGTCGAGATGTCTGCCCTGTACGGCCTTCCGCCAAAAGTCGTTTGGCTTAACCTCGGCAATGTGTCGAATTCCGTAGTCGGCGCAATACTGTTGGCGCACACGGAGGCAATCCACGCGTTCCTTGACAACGCGGATGACGGGGTGCTCGAGCTTGAGTGAGCCGCGGCCAGGCGATTTGCGACAGCCGGACGCGGATCTGGTCGCCGGCGTGCGCGACGGCAACCGCCGCGCGCTCGCGAAGGCGATCACGCTGATCGAATCGCGGCATCCCGACCATCGCGGACGCGGCCACGCGGTGCTCGACGCGCTGCTGCCGTACGCGGGCAAGTCGATCCGCGTCGGCATCACCGGGGTGCCGGGGGTGGGCAAGTCGACCTTCATCGAGGCGCTGGGTCTGCACCTGATCGAAAAGGGCCACCGCGTTGCCGTGCTGGCGATCGATCCATCTTCCAGCGTCAGCGGCGGCTCCATCCTCGGCGACAAGACGCGCATGGAGCACCTGTCGCAGCGCGAGGAAGCCTTCATCCGGCCCTCGCCGTCTTCGGGCTCGCTCGGCGGCGTGGCGGAGCGCACGCGCGAGGCGATGCTGATCTGCGAAGCGGGGGGCTTCGACGTGGTGATCGTCGAGACGGTTGGCGTCGGCCAGTCCGAAACCGCGGTTGCGGGAATGACGGATGTCTTCGTGCTGCTGCAGCTGCCCAACGCAGGCGACGACCTGCAGGCGATCAAGAAGGGCATCGTCGAACTCGCCGACCTGGTCGTCTTCAACAAGGCCGACATCGACCCGAAGGCTGCGGAACTCGCTGCCGCGCAGATGCGCTCGGCGCTTTCGATGCTGCATCCCGCCACGCCGCAATGGCAGCCGCCGGTGCTGAAGATCAGCGCCGCGAAGCAGGAGGGCATCGCCGAGTTCTGGCAGACCATCGAGGACTACCGCAAGACGATGGCCGGCGCCGGCGAGTTCGCCCAGCGCCGCCGCCGCCAGGCCAAGGACTGGATGTGGCAGCTGATCGACGCCGGCATGCGCCATCGCTTCCGCGACCATCCTGGCGTGCAGGCCGCGCTGCCCGCGCTGACGAAGACCGTCGAGGAAGGCGAGACGACGCCGACGGCCGCGGCGCATCGCTTGCTGAATCTACTCAACCGCTTTTTCTAGCAGGAGAAGTTCATGCACGAAATCATCCAACAGCTGGACGCCAAGCGCGAGCAGGCCCGCCTCGGCGGCGGCCAGAAGCGTATCGACGCGCAGCACAAGAAAGGCAAGCTGACGGCGCGCGAACGCATCGAACTGCTGCTCGACCCGGGAACGTTCGAAGAATGGGACATGTTCAAGGAGCACCGCTGCAACGACTTCGGCATGAACGAGACGAAGATTCCGTCGGACGGCGTGGTCACCGGCTACGGCACGGTGAATGGCCGCATGGTGTTCGTCTTCTCGCAGGATTTCACGGTGTTCGGCGGCGCGCTCTCCGAAGCCCACGCCGAGAAGATCTGCAAGGTCATGGACAAGGCGATGCAGGTCGGCGCGCCGGTGATCGGCCTCAACGATTCGGGCGGCGCGCGCATCCAGGAAGGTGTGGCGGCGCTCGGCGGCTACGCCGACGTCTTCCAGCGCAACGTGATGGCCTCGGGCGTTATCCCGCAGATCTCTCTCATCATGGGCCCCTGCGCCGGCGGCGCGGTGTACTCGCCCGCGATGACCGACTTCATCTTCATGGTGAAGGACAGCTCCTACATGTTCGTGACCGGCCCCGAAGTCGTGAAGACCGTGACCCACGAGGAGGTTACGGCCGAGGAGCTCGGCGGCGCGGTCACCCACACCAGCAAGTCCGGCGTCGCCGACCTCGCCTTCGAGAACGACGTCGAGGCGCTGCTGATGCTGCGCCGCTTCATCAACTACCTGCCGCTCAACAACCGCGAGAAGCCGCCGCTGCGCCCGTCGCCCGATCCGGCGGATCGCGACGACCTGAGCCTCGACACGCTGGTGCCCGACAGCGCCAACAAGCCCTACGACATCAAGGAACTGATCATCAAGGTGGTCGACGACTGCGACTTCTTCGAGCTGCAGCCCGACCACGCCAAGAACATCGTGATCGGCTTCGCCCGCATGGAAGGCCAGACGGTGGGCATCGTCGTCAACCAGCCGATGGTGATGGCCGGCTGCCTCGACATCAAGTCGTCGATCAAGGCCGGCCGCTTCGTGCGCTTCTGCGACGCCTTCAACATCCCCATCGTCACCTTCGTCGACGTGCCGGGCTTCATGCCGGGCACCGCGCAGGAATACGGCGGCATCATCAAGCACGGCGCGAAGCTCTTGTACGCCTATGCCGAGTGCACCGTGCCGAAGATCACGGTCATCACGCGCAAGGCCTACGGCGGCGCCTACGACGTCATGGCCTCCAAGCACCTGCGCGGCGACGTGAACTTCGCCTGGCCGACCGCGGAGATCGCGGTGATGGGGCCGAAGGGCGCCGTCGAGATCATTTTCCGCGAGGAGAAGGGCGACCCGGCCAAGGTGGCGGCGCGCGAGGCCGAGTACAAGGCCAAGTTCGCCAACCCCTTCGTCGCGGGCGCGCGCGGCTTCATCGACGACGTCATCCAGCCGCACGAGACGAGGAAGCGCATCTGCCGCTCGCTGGTGATGCTGAGGAACAAGAAGCTCGAGAACCCGTGGCGCAAGCACGGCAACATTCCGTTGTGATCGCCGGGGAGGAATAGGAAAATGTTCAAGAAGATCCTGATTGCCAATCGCGGCGAGATCGCCTGCCGCGTCATCAAGACGGCGCGCCGCATGGGCATCCAGACCGTCGCCGTGTATTCGGAGGCCGACAAGGACTCGCTGCATGTGAGCCTCGCAGACGAAGCCGTCTGCATCGGGCCGGCGGCGTCGAAGGAGTCCTACCTCGTCGCCGAGAAGATCATCGCCGCCTGCAAGGAGACGGGTGCCGAGGCCGTGCATCCGGGCTACGGCTTCCTCTCCGAGAACGAAGCCTTCTCGCGCACGCTGGAAGAGCAGGGCATCGTCTTCATCGGCCCGAAGCACTATTCGGTCGCGGCGATGGGCGACAAGATCGCCTCGAAGAAGCTGGCGCTCGCGGCGAAGGTGAACGTGATCCCCGGCTACAACGACGCCATCGCCGGCCCCGACGAGGCGGTGAAGATCGCCAAGGGCATCGGCTACCCGGTGATGATCAAGGCCTCGGCCGGCGGCGGCGGCAAGGGCCTGCGCGTCGCCTTCAACGACAAGGAAGCGCACGAAGGCTTCGCCTCCTGCGTGACCGAGGCGAAGAACGCCTTCGGCGACGACCGCGTGTTCATCGAGAAGTACGTCGAGGAGCCGCGCCACATCGAGATCCAGGTGCTCGGCGACGGCCACGGCAACTGCGTGTACCTGCACGAGCGCGAATGCTCGATCCAGCGCCGCCACCAGAAGGTGATCGAGGAAGCGCCGTCGCCCTTCCTCGACGAGAAGACGCGCAAGGCTATGGGCGAGCAGGCCGTCGCGCTGGCCAAGGCGGTCAAGTACCAGTCGGCCGGCACGGTCGAGTTCGTCGTCGGCGGCAAGGACAAGCAGTTCTACTTCCTCGAGATGAACACGCGGCTGCAGGTCGAGCACCCGGTCACCGAATGCATCACGGGACTCGACCTCGTCGAACTGATGATCCGCGTCGCCGCCGGCGAGAAGCTGCCGTTCGCGCAGCAGGACATCAAGCTCAACGGCTGGGCGATGGAATGCCGCATCAACGCCGAGGACCCGTTCCGCAACTTCCTGCCCTCGACCGGCCGCCTGGTGAAGTTCCAGCCGCCGGTGCAGAGCATGCACGCGGCCGAGCCGATCGACGGCGCCGGCGGCGTGCGCGTGGACACCGGCGTCTACGAAGGCGGCGAGATCTCGATGTTCTACGACTCGATGATCGCCAAGCTGATCGTGCACGGCGCCACGCGCGACCAGGCGATCGCGCGCATGCGCGATGCCCTCAACGCCTTCGTCATCCGCGGCGTCTCGTCGAACATCGCCTTCCAGGCGGCGCTGATGAAGAACCCGCGCTTCGTCTCGGGCAACTTCAACACCGGCCTCATCGGCGAGGAATACCCGAAGGGCTTCAACGCCGCCGACGTCGTGCATGACGCGCCGGCCATGCTGGTGTGCGTCGCCGCGGCGATCCATCGCCAGTACCTCACGCGCAACGCCACCATCAGCGGCCAGATGCCCGGCCACGAGTACAAGCCGGGCGACGACTTCGTCGTCATGATCGGCGCCGGCCAGCACGAGGTGAAGGTGACGCCCGCGGAGGGCGGCTGGGACGTCGTCTTCGCCGGCAAGACGCACGCAGTGCGCTCCGACTGGCAGTTCGGCCAGTACCTCTACCAGGGCACGTTCGACGGCGAGCCGTTCTGCATGCAGGTCGAGCGCCACAGCCTGCGCTACCGGCTGTTCCACTGGGGCACGCAGGCCGACATCATGGTCGAGACGGCGCGCGTCGCCGAGCTGCACGCGCTGATGCCCTACAAGGCGCCGCCCGACACCTCGAAGTTCCTGCTCTCGCCGATGCCCGGCCTGCTGACCGCCATCGCCGTAACGCCCGGCCAGGAGGTCAAGGCGGGCGAAGTGCTGGCGAAGATCGAGGCCATGAAGATGGAGAACGTGCTCAAGGCCGAACGCGACTGCGTGGTCGACAAGCTGCTGGCGAAGCCGGGCGAAAGCCTCGCGGTGGATCAGGCGATCATCGGCTTTAAGTAGGCATCCTTGGCGCAGCGCGACGGCGGGCCGCGGCCTGCCATCGTCGCTTCTGCAGGTCCCCGGTCGGCAAGGATTACCGCCACCTCCGGCCGTCCCGCTAGCCTTGGCACGCCGAGCGACTATCCTGTAGAGAGGATATCTGGCCGGCATCGCGCCGGAGGTGTGATATGTCGCACGAAGCGCTTGCGGAAGCCGTTCTTTCGCGCCTGAATCTCAACGAGGTGAATCTCGCCGCGGCCACCGGCGACGGGCGCTGGCTGCGCGGCAGCGCCAGCTTCGTCGACGAGGATCCGGCCTCGGCGAAGCCGCTGGCGCGCATCGGCCGCGGCACGGCGCACGATTACGAAGCGGTCGTCGCGGCGGCCGAGCATGCGTTCAAGCGCTGGCGCGAAATTCCCGCGCCGCAGCGCGGGCTATTCGTCCGCGACGTCTGCGAGGAGCTGCGCCGCCAGAAGGACGATTTGGGGACGCTCGTCTCGCTCGACGTCGGCAAGATCAAGGCGGAGGGCGACGGCGAGATCCAGGAGATGATCGACATCGCCGATTTCGCCGTTGGCCTGTCGCGCCAGCTCTACGGCCTGACGCTGGCGTCGGAGCGCCCGCAGCACCGGCTGATGGAGCAATGGCATCCGCTCGGGCCGGTCGGCGTCGTCACGGCCTTCAACTTCCCCGCGGCGGTGTGGGCGTGGAACGCCTTCATTGCCGCGGTCTGCGGCGACGCCGTGATCTGGAAGCCGAGCCCTAAGGCGGCGCTGACGGCGATCGCCCTGCAGCACATCGTCGACCGCATCGCGGCGCGCCACAACGCCGAAGGCGTGTTCACGCTGTTCATCTCCGACGAAGCCGCGGCGGGCGCGCGCCTCGCCGCCGATCCGCGCGTTCCGCTGGTCTCCTTCACCGGCTCCTCGAGCGCGGGCCGCCAGGTGTCGCAGACCGTGGCCGGCCGCTTCGGCCGCTGCCTGCTCGAATGCTCGGGCAACAACGCGGTGATCGTCGACGAGACCGCGGACCTCGATCTGGCGCTGCCGGCGATCGTCTTCGGCGCAGTCGGCACCGCCGGCCAGCGCTGCACCACGACGCGGCGGCTGATCGTGCACGAGTCGCGCTTCGAGGTCCTCGCCGAACGGCTCGCCGGCGCCTACAAGCAGATCAGAATCGGCGATCCGCTCGATCCCGCGACCCTGGTCGGGCCGCTGATCGACCAGCGCGCGGTCGAGGCCTTCAATACCGCCGTGGCGGAAACGCGTGCGCTGGGCGGGCAGGTGCTCACGGGTGGCATGCGTATCCCGCACGCCGGCCATTTCGTCGCGCCGACGCTGATGCGCGCCGACAACGCCTGGCCGTCGGTGCAGCGCGAGACCTTCGCGCCGATCCTCTACCTGATGCGCTACCGCGACTTCGACGAGGCGCTGGCGCTGAACAACGCCGTGCGCCAGGGCTTGTCGTCGTCGCTATTCACGCTCGACATGCGGCACGCCGAACGTTTCCTCTCCGCGGTCGGCAGCGATTGCGGCATCGCCAACGTGAACGTCGGCACTTCGGGTGCCGAGATCGGCGGAGCGTTCGGCGGCGAGAAGGAAACGGGCGGCGGGCGGGAGGCGGGCTCGGATGCGTGGAAGAACTACATGCGGCGGCAGACCAATACGGTCAATTGGGGTACTGGGTTGCCGCTGGCGCAGGGGATTCGGTTCGGGTTGCATTAGCTGTCGCGGGGTGTGAGAAGCGGGCGGGTTTTAACCGCCAAGGGCGACGGGTGATCGTCGTCGCTTCGTGTCCCCCGTCGGCCCGAAGCGCGCTCCCCCAATTCAGCGCCCGCGAAACGCCGCCTTTCGCTTTTCGATAAACGCCTGCACGCCCTCGGCAAAGTCCGACGTCGACGTGGACGCAGCGAATGCCTCCTGCTCGGCACGTAATTGCTCCCCCAACGAATGTTCCAGCGATTCGTTGAGCAACCGCTTGGTCTTTGCATACGCCGCGGTCGGTCCCGATGCCAAGCGCTGCGCGAGCGCCGTCGTTTCCGCTTCGAGTTCGTCAGCGGGCACGATGCGATTGACGAGTCCGAGTGCCAATGCGCGTTGGGCGTCGAAACGATCGCCCAGCAGCGCGATCTCCATTGCGTGCTTGAGGCCCACGATGCGCGGCAGTCCCCAGGTGGCGCCGCCGTCGGGGGAGGTGCCGATGTGGCAGTAGGCGAGCGTGAAGTAGGCGCTGTCGGCGGCGATGGCGAGGTCGCAGGCGTTCATCAGCGACAGGCCGAAACCGGCGACCGCGCCTTGCACCGAAGCGACGACTGGCTTCTCCATGCGCCGCAGTCGTGTCACGGCATCGTGGACCAGCCCGATGATTTCCTCGAAGTCGGCGAGCCGCTCGCTCTTCGGCATTGCCAGCATGGCGTGGAAAGTCTTGATGTCGCCGCCGGCCATGAAGTGCGGGCCGGCACCGCGCACGACGACGGCGCGCACATTGCCGTCGTTCTCGACGCGCTCGGCGGCGTCGCGCAGGGCGCGCGCCATGTCGTGATTCAGGGCATTGAGCGCCTGCGGACGATTGAGCGTGAGCGTCGCGACGCCGTCGGCGGCGTCGAGCCGGACGGCCTCGCTCATGCGCCGG
>DAIDAU010000287.1 GCA_027310465.1 Rhodocyclaceae bacterium | reverse complement strand
ATTTATAGGACAAGCACCTGATTCCTCGCAGGGTACTTCAACTGCACCCGGGACGCCCCGCTTGATCGATCGTTTTCGCATGGCGATCCGCTCGCGTCACTACAGCCGGCGCACGGAGAAAACCTACTGGTTCTGGATCCGTTACTTCATTTTCCATAACGGCAAGCGCCACCCAGCCGAGATGGGCGCCCCCGAAGTGACAGCGTTCCTCAACTGGCTTGCCACCGATCGCAAGGTCGCGGCCGCAACCCAGAACCAGGCACTCGCTGCGCTGCTCTTTCTTTATAAAGCGGTCCTGGAACGCGACTTGCCCTGGTTCGACGATCTGGTGCGCGCGAAGCGTCCGGTACGCCTGCCGGTCGTGCTCGGCGAGGCCGAGGTGCGCAAACTGCTCGAGCAGCTCGACGGCATGACCTGGATGATGGCGGCCCTGCTCTACGGCGCGGGCCTGCGCCTGCAGGAATGCCTGATGCTGCGCGTCAAGGATGTGGACTTCGCCTATCGCCAGGTGCTGGTGCGCGACGGCAAGGGTGCGAAGGACCGCGTGACGATGCTGCCCGAAAGCGTGGTGCAACCGCTTCAGGCCCACCTCGGCAGGGTGCGCGCGCTTCATCGCCGGGATCTCGCGGAGGGTTACGGAGAAGTCTGGCTGCCTCACGCCCTGTCGCGCAAATATCCGCGTGCGGGTTACGAGTGGGGCTGGCAGTTCCTGTTTCCCTCGAAGAACCGTTCGGCCGATCCGGAATCGGGAGTGATACGGCGCCACCACCTCTTTCCCGACACGATGAGTCGCGCGATCAAGCGCGCCGCTCGCGCCGCGGGCATCAGCAAGCCGGTGAGTTGTCACACGCTGCGGCACTATGCCGAGTTCCGGACTATGCCGAGCATGGTGGCGGGTTTGCTCGGAGGGACGCGCCGATGGACCGTCCATACTCGGCATAGATTTCTCTCACCTACAGCGCTTTGAGGAAAGCCAGCAGCTGATCGCCTGGGCGATAGCGACCGGGTTTGGCCTCAGGCGGTCTGGTCTTGGCCAAGGCTTGTTCTTTCAGGGCGAGGTTCGCATCGAGATAGATCTGTGTGGTCTCGACCGACTCATGGCCGAGCCACAACGCGATGACGGCGCGATCCACACCGGCCTGCAGTAGCTCCATTGCCGTGGTATGACGAAGCACATGAGGCGTTACCCGCTTCCGGAGCAAGGCGGGGTATGTCTTGCCGGCGGTCGCGACGTGTTTGGTCAGAAGGTATTGCACGCCGTCGCCGCTCATGCGATCGCCCCGAGCACTGGGAAACAGTATCGCGTCGTCCGCGTCCGGGATCTCCCGCAACCATGCCCTCAGAACGGCTGCGGTCTGCTTGGTCAGGGGCGTTGCGCGTTCCTTGCGGCCCTTTCCGAGCACTCGGATGTGGGCGCCGGTGCCCAAGATCACCGCGTTGCGCTGCGCCCCGGTGAGTTCGGACAGGCGCAGACCGGTTTGAACGGCGACCAAGAGCAGGGTGTGATCGCGTCGTCCGGACCACGTGTGCTGATCGGGGGCGGCAAGCAGGGCTTGAACTTCCGCTCTGGTGAGGAACCCGATCTGGGCGCGCGTGAATCGCTGGCTGGGGATGGCGAGGACGCGTTGGATTTGGGCCGAACAGGCAGGAGCTTCGAAGGCGGCGTAGCGAAAGAAGGAGCGGATGGCGGTGAGCCGCAAGTTACGAGTGCGCGCACCGATGCTGCGAGACTGCTCCAGGTCATCGAGGAATGCCGCAATCAAGGGTGCGTCGATCTGCTCGAATGCCAGTTCGGAAGGGGCCTTGCCGATCCGTGCCTGCGCAAAGCGTAACAGCAGGCGAAAGGTATCCCGATAAGAACCGATCGTATGCGGGCTGGCGCAACGCTGCTGCATCAAGCGCCGGGTAAAGAAGCTCTCCACCAGCGCGGGGAGGCTAGCAGCCGGGGTCATGGCCGTTGCTCCCAGCGCTGTTCCAGACGCCCAACCGCCAGTCCCATCAGCTCCGGACAGGCACTGAGATACCAGTACGTGTCGGCGACATGCACGTGCCCCAGGTAGGTTGACAGTACTGGCAGACGTCGCTCGACATCCTCACCGGAGCGGTACCAGTGCAACAACGTTTGCACGGCAAATCGATGGCGGAAATCGTGCAGCCGGGGACCGTGGCTGGCGGTGACGCCGCGCAAACCGATGCGGCGCGAGAGCCGGTAGAAGATTCGGTGGACATCGCCCATGTCCAGGGGGGTGCCCCGGCTGGTCACAAACAAGGTGGAGCCGGTGCGCCCGGCAACGAAGTGCTCGCGATGCCTCACGTACAGGGCGAGCACTTCTCGGGTCGAGGGATGGATCGGTACGATGCGGGACTTGCCGAACTTGGTACCGCGGATCGTCAGCAGCGCTTGCTCGAGATCGACGTCCTCGAACTTCAGGCGTAGCGCCTCACCGACGCGTAGGCCCGCCACGCTCAACAGCCCGAGCAAGCAGTGATAGGTCCAGGGGCGCAAGCCCCCGACCGGCGTGAGGCTCAGAGCGCACTCAAGCAGCTGCCCGATCTCTTCATCCGAGTAGAGGTAGGGGCGTGCTCGCCGCGGACGAAACGGCAGGAGTCCCGATGGTGGAATCTCGGTTTGCGGATCACTCGCTGCGTGGTGGCGTGCGAACCCGCGTACATAGGACAGGCGCTGCGCCCACTGGGCGGGTTGAGCGCGCTGGTTCTCCTGTGCCCATTCCAGCGCGAGCGCTATCGTGACGTGCGTGGCACCGCGGGTCTCCAGAAACCCGACAAACTTCGACAGGGCAATGCCGGCCTTCCGTAGTGTGAATCCCAAGCTGCGTCGCAAGGCAAGGTAGTCATGAACCGCTTCTCGTAACGGTTTCATCGCTCACCTCCCGGCCACGGCAGCGCCAACGGGCGTAACGAATCCAGATTGACCTTCGCGTAGATCATCGTGGTCTGCTGACTGCGATGCCGCAACAGCTGCCCGATCTCGGCGAGCGAGGCGCCTTGCCGCAGCATTTGGGTGGCCAGCGAGTGGCGCAGCAGATGCGCGCCTTTGAGGGCTGGATTAAGTCCCGCGCGATCGAGCGCGCGGCGAACGATGCAGCAAATCGCAACAGAACTCGCAAATCCGCGGTACGGGGCTCTCGTGCGGACGAACACCTGCCGGCAGGAGCACACGGGACGCGCCTGTTGCAGGTAATCGGTCAATGCAACACCGACATCGTGAGGGATCGGCAGGCGATCGGAATCGGCGTCGGCTCCCCGAATGTGCAGTTCTCCCGCCTCCCAGTCGAGATCCTCCAGAGCCAGACTGACTACTTCCCCCGCGCGCAACCCCAGCCGGGCGAGCAACAGCAGAATTGCCCAATTGCGGCAGTCAACCGCGGTGTGCCGATCGCAATGGGCCAGCAGGCGCTGAACTTCATCGGACGACAGCGTTCTCGGAATCGAGGCCATTGACCAGCTGGCGACTGTCGGGACGCAGTCTCGTAAATCAATACTGATGAGGCCTCGGTAACGCGCGTATTGCAGCAACGAGCGCAGTGCCGTGGTCATCAGCTTGGCTCGCTTGGGATGGTGAATCCGGGCCGCCTCCCGCTGCACAAACCCCACCACATCCGCTGCACGCAAACCATCGAGCCGCACTTCTTCATCACCGAAGTGCTGCGCGAGAAAGCGCCTGACAAACAGCAGATAATGGAACACCGTTGCCGGTGCGAGCCGGCGTTCTTGTTGCAGGTACAGCTGGAATTCCTGTTCCAGCCGCTGAGCCGGGGCAATCTCGATCGGTGGGACCTGTGCAACGACGCCTTGGTCACGGAGAAGGCTCAACAGCCGACGCAGAATCGCCGCATCACCCGACCGGCAGCGTCGATGACGGGATCGGTACTCCAGGTAGCTTCCGAGGTGCTCCGGGGTAATTTGCGGCGCGATGATTCCGCGCCGACTCAGCCAGCGACCGAGATCGGCCACCAGTTGCAACGCATAGCGGGCAGAACCCTTGGCGTATCCCTCGTCGTTCAACTGTTGGGCAAACACATCGACGTAGGCGCCCAACGGGCCTTCACGCATTCGCAGCGGCGTGCGCGGATCCTTGTAGAACCGTTCCATGACGATCTCCTTCCATAAGGGCTTGATGCCCCGGAAGGAGATCAAACTATGCCGAGCAAACTCATGCCAATTGCGCAACCTGAGCAGCCTACGTCCTCAGACTGGGCATAGTCCGGAACTCGGCATAGTGGCGA
>DAIDAU010000423.1 GCA_027310465.1 Rhodocyclaceae bacterium | reverse complement strand
GGCGGGGCCGCTGCCGCGCCGCGTCACTCGCCGCGCCATGGTCGGCCGCGTGGCCGTCGGCGGCGGGGCGCCGGTCGCGGTGCAGTCGATGACGAATACCGACACGGCAGACGTCTTCGCCACCGCCATGCAGTGCGCTGAGCTCGCCCGCGCCGGTTCCGAGATCGTCCGCGTGACGGTCAATACGCGCGAAGCCGCCGCCGCCGTGCCGCAGATTCGCGAGCGGCTCGCGGCGATGAACATCGACGTGCCGCTGGTCGGCGACTTCCATTTCAACGGACACAAGCTGCTGGCCGAAGTCCCGGCCTGCGCCAAGGCGCTGGCGAAGCTGCGCATCAATCCCGGCAACGTCGGCAAGGGCGCGCGCCGCGACGAGCAGTTCGCACAGATCGTCGACATCGCCTGCAAATACGGCAAGCCGGTGCGCATCGGCGTCAACTGGGGCAGCCTCGACCAACAGTTGCTCGCGCGCATCATGGACGACAACGCCAAGCGCGCGCAGCCGAAGGATGCGCGTGGCATCATGCACGAGGCGATGGTCGCGTCGGCATTGGAATCGACGCGCCGCGCCGAGGAACTCGGCCTGCCGGGCGACGCCATCGTCCTGTCGTGCAAGATGTCGGGCGTGCAGGATCTGATCGCCGTCTATCGCGACCTGGCCGCACGCTGCGATTACCCGCTGCACCTCGGCCTCACGGAGGCAGGCATGGGCAGCAAGGGCATCGTCGCCTCCGCCGCTGCGCTCGCCGTGCTGCTGCAGGAAGGCATCGGCGACACCATCCGCGTCTCGCTGACGCCGGAGCCGAACGGCGACCGTACCAAGGAAGTCGTGGTGGCGCAGGAAATCCTCCAGACCATGGGCCTGCGCGCGTTCGTGCCGCTGGTCGCCGCCTGCCCCGGCTGCGGCCGCACGACCAGCACGACGTTCCAGGAACTCGCGCAGGACATCCAGGCCTACGTGCGCGAGAAGATGCCGGCCTGGCAGCTGGCGCGCGTCGGCGTCGAGAACATGACGCTCGCCGTCATGGGCTGCGTCGTCAACGGCCCCGGCGAGAGCAAGCACGCCAACCTCGGCATCTCGCTGCCCGGCACCGGCGAGGAGCCGGTGGCGCCCGTCTATGCCGACGGCGAGCGCATCGCCACGCTGCGCGGCGACAACATCGCCGCCGAATTCAAGAACGTCATCGACGATTACGTCGCGCGCAAGTACCCCGCGCGTCAAGCCTCATGAGCCAGATACTGCAAGCCATCCGCGGGATGAACGACATCCTGCCCGACGAAGCCGAACTGTGGGAGCAGTTCGAGGAACAGGTGCGCGACTGGCTGCGCGCCTACGGCTACCGGCCGATCCGCATGCCGATGGTCGAGCCGACGCCGCTGTTCGCGCGCGCCATCGGCGAGGTCACCGACATCGTCGAGAAGGAGATGTACTCCTTCACCAACAGCCTCAACGGCGAGCAACTGACGCTGCGTCCCGAGGGCACGGCTTCCTGCGTGCGCGCGGTGCTGCAGAGCAACCTGCTTTACGACGGCCCCAAGCGCCTCTGGTACCTGGGGCCGATGTTCCGCCACGAGCGCCCGCAGAAGGGCCGCTATCGCCAGTTCCACCAGGTCGGCGTCGAGGCGCTCGGCTTTCCGGGTCCGGACGTCGACGCCGAGCAGATCGTCATGTGCGCGCGCCTGTGGGACGA
Source organism: Rhodocyclaceae bacterium (assembly GCA_027310465.1). GTDB lineage: Bacteria > Pseudomonadota > Gammaproteobacteria > Burkholderiales > Rhodocyclaceae > Nitricoxidireducens. Next base: position 2,272 of record DAIDAU010000423.1, on the reverse strand, counting down.
CCTCGGCCTCACCGGCATCCGTCTCGAGATCAATTCGCTCGGGCATCCCGACGAGCGCGCGCGCCATCGCGCGGAACTGATCGCCTATCTGTCGAAATTCGGCGGCCAGCTCGATGCCGATGCGCAGCGCCGCCTGCACACCAACCCGCTGCGCATCCTCGACACCAAGAATCCGCACATGCAGGAGATCGTCGAGGGCGCGCCGAAGCTGATGGACTTTCTCGGCGAGGAATCGCTCAAGCACTTCGAGGGCGTCCAGGCGCTGCTGCGCGACGCGGGGATTCCGAGCCGCATCAACCCGCGGCTGGTGCGCGGGCTCGACTACTACAACCTCACGGTGTTCGAATGGATGACCGATGAACTGGGCGCCCAGGGCACGGTCTGCGCGGGCGGCCGCTATGACGGGCTGGTCAGCCAGCTCGGCGGCAAGCCGGCTCCGGCCTGCGGCTTCGCCATGGGCATCGAGCGCCTGCTGGCGCTGTGGCGCGACCAGGGCAACAAGCACACGGCGCCGGTGCCCGACGTCTACGTCGTGCATCAGGGCGAGCGTGCCGCCGGCCTGGCCTTCCGCGCCGCCGAGCGCTTGCGCGACGCCGGCTTCGCGGTGCATTTCCACTGTGGCGGCGGCAGCTTCAAGTCGCAGATGAAGAAGGCCGACGCGTCGGGCGCACTGCTGGCGGCGATCGTCGGCGACGACGAGGCGGCGGCGAACCAGGTGAGCCTGAAACCCTTGCGCGATCAGGCGGAGCAGCGCCGCATCGATTTTGACGAACTTGCCGACGCAGTCGGCGCATGGCTATACGAATGGGATGACGACGATGGCAGCCTATGACCTCGAAGAGCAGGAACAGCTCGAAGAACTGAAGACCTGGTGGAAGATGCACGGCAACCTGATCACCGCGGCCGTAGTGGCGGCGGCGGTGGCGGCGATTGCCTGGCAGGGGTGGAACTGGTGGCAGCGCAAGCAGGCCGCCGGCGCCTCGGTGCTCTATACGGCCGTCCAGCAGGCGGCGGCCAGCGGCGACGCCAAGCGGGCGCGCGACGTGACGGGCGAGCTCATCGACAAGTTCTCCGGCACCTCCTATGCCGGCATGGCGGCGCTGCTCTCCGCGCGCGTGCAGGCCGACGGCGGCGATGCCAAGACGGCCCGCGCCGAGCTGACCTGGGCGGCGGACAACGCCAGGGACGACGCCTCGCGCGACCTGGCGCGCCTGCGCCTGGCGGCGATGCTGCTCGACGACAAGGCTTATGACGATGCGCTGAAGCAGCTGGCGAAGGAGCCGGCGCCGGCCTTCGTGCCGCGCTACGACGAGCTCAAGGGCGACATCCTCGCCGCGCAGGGCAAGCCCGCCGACGCCAAGGCGGCCTACCAGGCGGCGCTGTCGAAGATGGACGAGCTGGCGCGCAGCGAAGGCGCGCAGCTGCAACCCTATCGCGACATCGTGCAAAGCAAGCTCGAATCGCTGGGGAGCGCTAAATGAGATATCGCGGCCTGCTGTTGCTGACGCTCGCGCTCGCCGGCTGCTCCACGGTCGGCGATGCCGTCGACAAGATCAATCCGTTTTCGTCGTCCAAGCCGCAGGTCAAGCTGGCCGAACTTCCGGCCATCGCCGCGACCGCGCAGCTGCATGTCCTCTGGCAGGCCAGCGCCGGCAATGCCGGCGAATTCGTATTCACTCCCGCGGTGGTCGGCAACGCCGTGTTCGCGGCATCGAAGGACGGCTCGATCGTCCGCCTCGACGACGGGCATCAGGCATGGCGCATCTCCGCCGGGCAGCCGCTCTCGGGCGGCGTGGGCGCCGATGCGAAGACGGTCGTCGTCGGCACCATGAAGGGCGAGGTGCTCGCTTTCGACGCCGCCACCGGCAAGGAAATCTGGAAGGCGCACACCTCGTCGGACATTCTCGCCGCGCCGGCCGTCGGCGACGGGCTGGTGATCGTTCGCTCGGGCGATTCGCGCATCTTCGCCTTCGACGCCGCGGATGGCCGGCGACGCTGGGTATTCCAGCGCACGACGCCGGCCCTGACGCTGCGCACCAACGTCGGCGTGCTGCTGAGCAGCGGCGCCGTCTTCGCCGGCTTCCCCGGCGGCAAGCTGATCGCGATCAATGCCGCGAACGGCGCGGCCGTATGGGAAGGCACGGTCGCGCTGCCCAAGGGTTCGACCGAGCTCGAGCGCATCGCCGACATCACGAGCAATCCGGCGGTCAGCGGCCGCGAGGCCTGCGCCGCGGCTTTCCAGGGGCGCGTCGCCTGTTTCGACCTCGGCGCC
>DAIDAU010000234.1 GCA_027310465.1 Rhodocyclaceae bacterium | reverse complement strand
CCCTTTATGGATGGCTCGCCCCTTATCCGAATCGTTGTCATCCTACGACAGCAGGTCGTTTGAGGAAGGAGCGAAGGTCATGGACGTATCGGTTCTGGGAATTGATCTAGGCAAGAACAGCTGCAGCGTGGTTGGGCTGGATGCGACCGGCAAGGTCGTCGTCCGCCGACGGATGCGCCGCGACACGGTCATCACATACGCCGCAGGTCTGCCGGCTTGCGTCGTGGCGATGGAGGCCTGCTGCGGAGCTCATCACATGGGACGGGCGCTGGCACGACAAGGCCATGCCGTTCGGCTGATGTCGCCGGAATATGTCCGTCCATACGTTAAGGCGCAGAAGAACGACGACCGCGACGCTGAGGCGATCGCGGAAGCGGCAACACGGCCGACCATGCGGTTCGTCGAGTTGAAAACCGAGGAACAACTCGACATGCAAACGCTGCATCGCATCCGTGACCAGCTTGTCGGTGATCGCACCTCGTTGATGAACCAGATCAGAAGTCTTCTTCTGGAGCGCGGCTACATAGTCCCGCAAGGACGCGCAAAGCTTGCCGTCCGGCTGGGTGAGATGCTCGATGGTGACGAGCCAGTGCTGGGCTCTCGTATCCACCGGCTCGTCAGTGATATGCGTCTGCGCTGGATTGCCCTTGATGACCGGATCGCAGATCTCAATGCCGAGTTTACCGAGGCTGCCCGCTCGGATGAGCGAACGCGGCGCCTCCTGACTATTCCTGGTATCGGCGCGCTGAACGCGACGGCGCTGGTAGCTGCAGTTGGCGACGCTCGAACATTCGGACGGGGCAGGGATCTTGCCGCGTGGCTTGGGCTCGTGCCGCGTCAAGCAACGACCGGGGGTAAACCGCGATTGCTCGGCATTACCAAGCGCGGAAGCCGCTATCTGCGGAAAAACCTGATCCAGGGTGCCCGGGCATCACTACCGACGATGAGCAAGAGCGACACACGACTTGGCGCCTGGCTACGCGGCCTTTTGTCGCGTTCCCATCACAACACCGTCGTGGTGGCGCTAGCGGCCAAGATGGCGCGCATCGTCTGGGCGCTGCTGCGTCATGAGCGTACTTACGATCCAGCCGCACAAGCGGCGTGAACGAGATCAGCCGATGCACCTTGCACCGGCTGGATGATGTCTGCGGGAGGTAAGTGAAAGATGGCCTGACAGTCGACCGGTGACCTGGAACCCTATGGCTTAAAATGGCACTCGATGCCGGCCCCTTTATGAGGACCAGGACGCGCGGATCTCCATCTTGGCCAACGACCTCGCGTCGAAAGGCCGGATACGTTTTCGCAGACTGCTCAGAACATCAGACACAAACCGCTTGCCGACGGGGCGAGCCATACGTTTCAACCGCGGAAAAAACCGCTGTCGGTTGAGTGCATTACGCCGCATCGCCCTGCCGCTTCGCCGCGCGCCTCGCCCTTCATCGCCGGGAAGTTGCGGAAGCGATGGCAACCCGCAACTTCCGCAACTTTGCATGTCCGCTCGCACGCCGCCGCCGGGTCTTGGTCAGCCCGCTGCCACCGATTCCCGGTTCGCCCACGC
>DAIDAU010000213.1 GCA_027310465.1 Rhodocyclaceae bacterium | reverse complement strand
CTTCGCGATCAGTTCCCCGCGCCCGACCAGCAGTCCGGCCTGCGGGCCGCCGGGCAGCTTGTCGCCGGAGAAGGTGACGAGGTCGGCGCCGGCGCCGATGGTCTCGGACGGCAGCGGCTCGCGCGGCAGGCCCCATTGCGCGAGGTTCGCCAGCGTGCCGCTGCCGAGGTCAACGACGAAGGGCAATCGATGCTCGTGCGCGAGCGCCGCCAGCTCGTTCTCGGGCACCGCCTTGGTGAAGCCCTGGATCGCGTAGTTGCTCGCATGCACTTTCATCAGCATGGCGACGCGCCTGCCGCCGGCATCGACGGCCGCGGCGAAATCCTCGAGATGCGTGCGGTTCGTCGTGCCGACCTCGACCAGCTTCGCCCCCGCGCGCTTCATGATGTCGGGCACGCGGAAGGCGCCGCCGATCTCGATCAATTCGCCGCGCGAGACGATGACCTGCTTGTTCGGCGCCAGCGTGTTGAGCAGCAGGAACACCGCCGCGGCGTTGTTGTTGACGACGGTCGCCGCTTCGGCGCCGGTCAATTCGCACAGCAGTTCGCTGACGATGTCGTCGCGGTCGCCGCGCCCGCCGCCGGCGACGTCGTATTCGAGCGCGCAGGGCGAACGCGCCGCCATGACGAGGGCTTCGACGGCCTCCTCGGGCAGCGCGGCGCGGCCGAGGTTGGTGTGCAGCACCGTGCCGGTGAGATTGAAGACGCGGCGCAGCTTCGAACGCGCCTGCGCCGCAACCTTGGCATCGACGCTGACGAATAGCTCGGCTTCGCTGGGCACGGCGCCGCCCTCCTTCACCGCGGCGCGCGCGTCGGCGAGCGCATCGCGCACGGCGCCGGTGACGATCGCGCGTCCGTGCCGCTGCGCCAGGGCGGCCACTTCGGCTTGGGCCAGCAGGCGATCGACGGCGGGGAGTTGGGAGAGCGGATTCATGGTTTCACCCGGACCGGGCAGAAACGGAATGACGGCATTGTATCAGCCGGGCATAAGCAGGAGATTCGGTCCGCTGCGCGCATAGCCGGCTTCGTCGACGAGGATGTCGAGCGCCAGCGTGGCGAGATCGTCGGCCACCGGATCGACCGCTCCCTGCTCCTGGTAGATGATCTTCAGATAGGCCTTGCAGGACTCGCAGGTCTCGGCGCGGACGGCCCCGGCCGGCAGCGGCGTACCGTTCGCGCCTTCGAGCTGGCGATAGCCGATGCCGGCGGTGGCGTCGCAGGTCGGACACTTGATGCGCACGAAGTTCCACTCGGTGTTGCAGAGCGCGCAGTGCAGGTAGCGCAGGTTGGAGACGTCGCCGGAGCGGCGCACCACGCTGGCGACCGGGAGGAAGCCGCAGCACGGGCAGACGGCCGGCACGTCGAGCGCCGCGACCCGATCGCCCAGACGCGCGGCGGCGCCGGTCCACAGCACTTGCAGCGCCGCCGCGACGTAAGGCAGCAGCGCCGCGTCGTCGCCGTAGAGTTCGGTGTGCAGCACGTTCGTCGCCAACTCGTCGAGCGCGTCGGCCGAGAAGCTCCGCAGGCGCCGGAGTTCGACCTGCCCCGCTTCAGGCGCCGTCGGCGCGATCCGCGTGCAGATCGAGTCCAGCACCTCGCGCCAGGCGGGGTCGCGCAGCCACGACTGCGCGGGCAGCGGCGGCATGCGATGGGCGCGCGCCTGCGCGAGCGCGGCCGCGTCGGGAAGCGCAAGCGCCGGCAGGGTCTGCAGGGCATCGTGCTGCGCCTGGGTGATCGCCGCGAGAAACCGCAGCCAGTCGCCCAGGGCATGGCCGTCCGCCAACTGCTCGAAACGGCGCGCGCGTGCGGCGAAGAGGCTTGCCGCATCGGGCAGGATGACTGCGGGCGGCTCGCCGGCTGCTTGAATCGGGGTTGCGGGTGAAGTCATGAGGTCCGGAAACGAGACCCGCGGGACTTGCCCGCGGGCGGATCATCGCGGCGAGGCCGCGGCTACGATTTGCCGGTCGCCTGCCGGTACCAGTCGCGGTGATGCTGCTTGGCCCAGGCGCGCGTCACCGTGCCGTACCACATGGCGCGGATGGTGCCCTTGACCCAGATGGCGGCATAGACGTGCACGAAGATGAAGCCGATCAGGATAGCGGCGACCGCCGCATGCACGACGGCGCCCAGGCGCACCAGCCCGACCGGAAAGCCGAACCAGGCGCGCCACAGCAGGATGCCGGAGACGAACAGCAGCGCGACGCTGGCGGCCATCACCCAGAACATCGCCTTCTGGCCGCCGTTGTACTTGCCCTGCTTCGGCATGTTGTGGTCGTCGCCGTCGGCCATCTCGCGCACGCGGCGCAGCCACTCCTTGTCGACTTCGGTGATGACGTTCTCTTCCCTGAAGCGCAGGAACAGCGCCGCGAAGGAGAGCGTCATCAGCACGCCGACGTAGGGATGCAGGATGCGCGCCCAGGTGCCGCCGCCGAACAGCTGCGTCAGCGGCCAGAACGCCGGATGGAAGAACGCCAGTCCCGAGAGGCCGAGCAGGATGAAAGTGATGCCGACGACCCAGTGGTTGGCGCGCTCCTGCGCCGTGTAGCGCTGCAGGTCCTTGGGGTTGCGGATTATTGTCCCTCCTCCTTCTCGAGTTCATCCTCGAGTTCCTTGCTGACCTCGTTCGGCCCCCGCGTGACGTAGTGGAACAGGCTGCCCAGCGCCACGGCCGCCAGCGCGACGGTCGCGAGCGGCTTGGCGACGCCCTTCCACAGATGCACCATCGCGCTGATGCTCGGATCGGACGGCAGGCCGCGATACAGCTCGGGCCGGTCGGCGTGATGCAGCACGTACATGACGTGCGTGCCGCCGACGCCAGGCGGATCGTAGAGCCCCGCCTTCTCGAAGCCGCGCGACTTGAGGTCGGCGACGCGATGCTCGGCGTAGTCCTTCATCTGCTCCTTGGCTCCGAACTGCAGCGCGCCGGTCGGGCACGACTTCACGCAGGCAGGCGCCTGGCCGACGGCGACGCGGTCGGAGCACAGCGTGCATTTGTAGGCCTTGCCGTCCTGCTTCGAAATGCGCGGCACGTTGAACGGGCAGCCGGTGATGCAGTAGCCGCAGCCAATGCAGTTCTCCTCGTGGAAGTCGACGATGCCGTTGGCGTACTGGACGATGGCGCCGGGCGCCGGGCAGGCCTTGAGGCAGCCGGGATCGGCGCAGTGCATGCAGCCGTCCTTGCGGATCAGCCACTCGAGCCTGCCGTTCTCTTCGACCTCCGCGTAGCGCATCACCGTCCAGGAACGGGCGCTCAAGTCCGCCGGGTTGTCGTAGGCGCCGACGTTGCTGCCGATCTCGTCGCGGATGTCGTTCCACTCCATGCACGCCGCCTGGCAGGCCTTGCAGCCGATGCAGGCGGAGACGTCGATGAGCTTCGCGACTTCGGAAGTCTGGCGCACCGAAGGCGCCGGTGTCGTGGTCGCCGAGCGCTGGGCGATATCTAGCGATTGCAGTGCCATGATCTCCCCCTATGCCTTCTCGATGTTGACCAGGAACGCCTTGAACTCCGGCGTCTGCGAATTGGCGTCGCCGACGAAGGGCGTCAGCGTGTTGGCGATGAAGCCCGGTTTCGCCAGCCCTTTGAAGCCCCAGTGGATCGGGATGCCGATGGTGTGCACCTTCTTGCCGTCGACGTCGAGCGCCTTGATGCGCTTGGTCACCACGGCCACCGCCTTGATGTGGCCGCGCATCGAACTCACCTTGACGCGGTCGCCGCCGGCGATGCCTTTCTCCTTCGCCAGCTCCTCGCCGATCTCGACGAACTGCTCGGGCTGCAGCACGGCGTTGATGGCGACGTGCTTCGACCAGAAGTGGTAGTGCTCGGTGAGCCGGTAGGTGGTGCCGACGTACGGATAATCCTTGGCCTTGCCGAACACTTCCATGTCGCCCTTGTAGACGCGGGCCGCCGGGTTGTTGAGCGCCTTGGCGTTGCCCGGATGGAAGGGGTTCTTGTCGAGCGGCGTCTCGAAGGGCTCGTAGTGCTCGGGGAACGGTCCCTCGGCGAGCGCCGGCGCGAACAGCCGCGCCACACCCTCCGGCGTCATGATGAAGGGACCGACGCCCTCGTCGGGCGCCGCATCGGGACGCATGTCGGGCACGTCGTTGCCGCCCCACTTGTCGCCAAGCCACTTGATCACGCTGCGGCTCGCGTCCCACGGCTTGCCGGCCGGATCGCAACTGGCGCGGTTGTAGATGATGCGGCGATTGGCCGGCCAGGCGAAGCCCCAGTTGAGCGTCTGGCCGAGGCCGGAAGGATCGGCGTTGTCGCGCCGCGCCGTGAGGTTGCCTGCCTGGGAATAACAGCCGCCGTAGATCCAGTTGCCGCACGCGGTGCTGCCGTCGTCGCGCAATTGCGCGAAGCCCGCCAGTTGCTCGCCGGCCTTGGCAATCACCTTGGTCTTGTCCTTCGGATCGAAGACGTCGCCGAGCGCCTTGCCGGAGATTTCCATCAGCAACTCCTCGGGCGCAGGCTTGCTCGGGATGCGGTACGGCCAGGTCAGGTTGAGGATCGGCTCGGGCAGCTTGCCGCCGTCCTTCTGGTACATCGCCTTGAGCTTCTGGAAGATTCGAGCGACGACTTCGGTATCGCTGACCGATTCGCCAGGCCCTTCGGCCGCCTGCCAGTGCCACTGGATGACGCGGCCCGAGTTGGTGTACGAACCGGTCTCCTCGGCGAACAGGTTGCACGGCAGCCGGAACACCTCGGTCTGGATCTTCGAGGCGTCCGCCGTGTTGAATTCGCCGTGGTCCTTCCAGAACTCCGACGTCTCGGTCGTCAGCGGATCGACGATCACCAGGTACTTGAGCTTCGCCAGCGCGTCGCCGACCTTCTTCTTGTTCGGCACCGCGGCGAGCGGGTTGAAGCCCTGGCAGACGAAGCCGTTCATCTTGCCCTGGTGCATGCGCTCGAACATCGCCAGCACATCGTAGGCGCCATCCTTCTTCGGCAGCCAGTCGTAGGCGAAGTTGTTCTTCTCGTTCGCCGCCGGACCGTACCACGCCTTCATCAGGCTGACGAACCACTTCGGGAAGTTCTGCGGGAAGTTCATCTGGTTGGGCCGCAGCGGCTTCGGGGTGCGCTTCTCGAGGTAGGCCTTGTAGTCGGCGTCGGCGTCGGTCGGCGCGCTCATATAGCCGGGCAGCGCATCCGAGTAGGCGCACATGTCGGTGATGCCCTGCACGTTGGAGTGCCCGCGCAGCGCGTTGATGCCGCCGCCGGCCATGCCCATGTTGCCGAGCAGCAGCTGGATCATCGCCATGGTGCGGATGTTCTGCGTACCGACCGAGTGCTGCGTCCAGCCGAGCGCGTAGCAGATCGTCATGGTCTTGTTGGGCGCCGCCGTCTCGGCGATCAGCGCGCAGACCTTGAGGAACTGCTCCTTCGGCGTGCCGGTGACCTTGCCGACGAGTTCCGGCGTGTAGCGGCCGTAGTGCCGCTTCATCAACTGGAACACGCAATGCGGGTCCTGCAGCGTCGGATCGGTCTTGGCGTAGCCTTCCTTGTCCAACTGGTACTTCCAGGTGTCCTTGGCGTAGCTGCGCTTGGCCGCGTCATAGCCCGAGAAGATGCCGTCGTCGAAGGAATAGCCCTCGTCGATCAGGAACGAGGCGTTGGTGTACGCCTTGACGTAGTCGTGGTGGAGCTTGTCGTTTGCCAGCAGGTAGTTGATGACGCCGCCGAGGAAGGCGATGTCGCTGCCGGAACGCAGCGGCGCGTAATAGTCGGCGACGGAAGCCGAACGCGTGAAGCGCGGATCGACGACCACCAGCCTCGCCTTGCGCTGCTTCTTCGCTTCGACCACCCACTTGAAGCCGCAGGGATGCGCTTCGGCGGCGTTGCCGCCCATCACCAGCACGAGATCGGCATTCTTGATGTCGACCCAATGATTCGTCATCGCGCCACGCCCGAACGTCGGGGCCAGACTGGCCACCGTGGGGGCGTGTCAGATGCGGGCTTGCGTGTCGAGTGCGACGACTCCCAGCGCGCGCAGCGTCTTGACCGTCAGATAGCCGGGCTCGTTCGAGGCGGCCGACGACACCAGGCAACCGAAGGTGTTCCAGCGGTTGACCGTGACCCCGTCCTTGTTCGTCTCGATGAAGTTGGCATCGCGATCCGCCTTCATGTGCTTGGCGATGCGCTCCGCCGCCTCGTCCCAGGAGATGCGACGCCACTCGTTGCTGCCGGGCTCGCGCACTTCGGGGAACTTGAGACGGTTCGGACTATGGACCATGTCGAGCAGGCCGGCGCCCTTGGGGCACAGCGTGCCGCGGTTGACCGGATTGTCCGGGTCGCCCTCGATGTGGATGATGTTGGAGTGCGCGTTCTTGGACTTGTCGCCCATCGAATAGATCAGCACGCCGCAGGCCACCGAGCAATAGGGACAGGTATTGCGGGTTTCCTGGGCGCGCGCGAGCTTGAAGCTGCGCACTTCGGCCAGCGCCGTCGCGGGCGAGAATCCCATCAGGGCGATGCTCGAACCGCTGAGGCCGGCGCTGCAGATCTTGAAGAACTGCCGTCGCGACACTTGCATGTCTACCTCCTCTCCTTTGTTATTGTTGGCGTGTCGACACGCCATGCCGCGAGTATTGCCATGACTCGCAGATTTGGCAAGCGGAAGTTGGCGACTTCAGCAGTTCAGAATCTGCTGATGGAATCAGACCTCGAGGTGCTGATAGAGCACCGTCGACAGGTACCGCTCGCCGAACGACGGAATCACGACGACGATCAGCCGGCCTTCGTTCTCCGGCCGCTTCGCCACCCGCAGCGCGGCCCACACCGCGGCGCCCGAGGAGATGCCGACCAGCAGGCCTTCCTTGACCGCCAGCTCGCGCGCGGTGTTCAGGGCGTCGTCGTTCTCGACGCGCATCACCTCGTCGTAGATGCCGGTGTTCAGCACTTGCGGCACGAAGCCGGCGCCAATGCCCTGGATGGGGTGCGGGCCCTTCTGTCCGCCGGACAGCACCGGGCTCGCGTCGGGCTCGACGGCGACGATCTGGATGCCGGGGTTTCGCGCCTTCAGCACTTCGCCGACGCCGGTGATGGTGCCGCCGGTGCCGATGCCCGAGACGAAGATGTCGACCTTGCCGTCGGTGTCGCGCCAGACTTCCTCGGCCGTGGTGCGGCGATGGATTTCCGCGTTGGCCGGGTTCTCGAACTGCTGCGGGATGAAGTAGCGCGGATCGGCAGCCGCCAGTTCCTGCGCCTTCTTGATGGCGCCGCCCATGCCTTCGCTGCCCGGCGTGAGGATCAGCTCGGCGCCGTAGGCCTTGAGGATGAGCTTGCGCTCGCGGCTCATGGTCTCGGGCATGACGAAGGCGGCCTTGTAGCCGCGCGCGGCGCAGACCATCGCCAGGCCGATGCCGGTGTTGCCGGAGGTCGGTTCCAGGACGATGGTGTCCGGCTTGATCTTGCCCGCCTTTTCCGCGGCGTCGATCATCGCGACGGCGATGCGGTCCTTGACGCTGTGCGCGGGATTGAAGAATTCGAGCTTGAGCGCGACGGTCGCGCCGATGCCGGCGGTGAGGCGGTTGAGTTTGACCAGCGGCGTGTTGCCGACTAGTTCGGTGATGTTGTTGGCGATCTTCATGAATTCCCCCAGGGTGGACGTGCGCATGATAGCGGCAAGTGCCGGCGAATCCGGCATCCGCCTCGCGCCTGGGGAACGAATAAGATATGCTTTGCCGCCTATGCCGAATCGGCCTAACGGCGCGATAATCCCGACCTCAGGGAAACAACCAGAACGCGCCCCGCATCACACCCGCCACGACGACGCGAGCGTCGTCGCCAGGCGGATCGTAACGCCCCCGGAACTGAGCATTGGCGCCGGTCATGCGGCGCCGCAACCTTGGATGGGAACCACGCGATGTTCGACAGAACGAAAATCGTCACCCGGCTGTTTTTCGGCTTCGCGGCGCTGCTTCTCGGCGCGCTGGTCATGGGCTTCGTCGGGGCGCGCGGCGTTTCCCAGCTCTCCCGGATCAGCACCGACATCTTCGAGCATCCGATGGCCGTGTCGGCGGCGATCCTCGAGATCCGGGCGGACATCCTCGGCATCGAGCGCATCCTCGACGGCCTGGTCGGCAAGAGCGGCCAGGGCGACGCCGCGGGGCTGCCGGCGCTCACCGCGCGCATCGACCGGAACATGGCGGTCGTGCGCGACCGTTTTCCCGGCGACACCGCGACCATCGCGGCGCTTGACAGGAACCTGACGGACTGGCGTTCGGTGCGCGACGAGGTCGCGGCCTTGGCGCAGCAGGGCCTGCGCACCGACGCCGCGACGCTCAACGCGGCGCGCGGCACGCCGCTCGTCGAAGTCCTGCTCAAGCAGACCGGCGACATCGCCGGCTACAGCGTCAGCCGCGCCACGGCACTCGAGCAGGATGCGACCCACGAGAAGGTCATCGCCACCGGGATCATCGGCTTCATGCTCGCCATGATCATCACCGGTGGCGTGGTGCTGGCGTTCCTCGTCACGCGCAGCGTCCAGCAGTCGCTGCAGCTCGCCCACGGCACCGTGCGGGACCTGATCGCCGACAGCATGGAGAAGGCGCGCGTCGCCGAGGCCGTGGGCGCCGGCGATCTCGACCAGGAGATCATCGTCTCCCAGCCGCTGGCGATCGACGCCGAGCACCTGCCCGACGACGAGCTCGGCCACCTGATGCACGCGATGGGCCAGCTCAGCGAAGTGCAGTGCGCCTTCGACGAGGCCTTCCGCAAGATGACCGCGTCGCTGCGCAGCGCACGCGACACGGAGCGCTCGCGCGATTGGCTCAAGTCGGGCGGCAACATCCTGGGCGGGCTGATGCGCGAGGAGCAGAGCACCGCGGCGATGGCCGAGGCGGTGCTGACCTTCCTCGTCGAATACCTGAGCGCCGGCGTCGGCGTGCTCTACCTGTTCGACGAGCGCACCATCCAGCTGGCGCTGACCGCCACCTACGCGACGACGCAGCAGCGCAAGATCGGCGAGTTCTTCCATCTCGGCGAAGGCCTGGCCGGCGAGGCCGCGCGGCGGCAGAAGGTGCTCATCCTGAAGGACGCCCCGCCCGACTACCTGGCCGTCCATTCGGCGCTCGGCGAGGCCGCGCCCAAGGTCGTGGCCGCCGTGCCGCTGCTGCACGGCAACCGGCTCGTCGGCGTCATCGAGCTCGGCGCATTCCATGAATTCGACGACATCGAAACCAAGTTCCTCGAAGCGGCGCGCGAAGCGATCGCCGTCGGCCTCGACGTCAACCTGGCGCGCCTGCAGACCGCGGAACTGCTCGAAGTCACGCAGCAGCAGACCGAGGAGCTGCGCGTGCAGCAGGAGGAGCTGCAGCAGAGCAACGAGGAGCTCGAGGAGCGCGCGCAGATGCTCGAGCAGCAGCGCGAGTCGATCCGCACCAAGAACAAGGAGATCGAGACGGCCAGCGAGGCGCTGCGCCAGAAGATGGCGGAGCTCGAGCGCGTCAGCACCTACAAGTCCGAGTTCCTCGCCAACATGTCGCACGAGCTGCGCACTCCCCTCAACAGCCTGCTGATCCTGTCGAGCCTGCTCAAGCAGAACAAGGAAGGCAACCTGACGCCCAAGCAGGTCGAGTTCGCCGCCACCATCAACTCGGCGGGCTCGGACCTGCTCGAGCTGATCAACGACATCCTCGACCTCTCGAAGGTCGAGGCGGGACAGATGCAATTCACCTTCGCGGCGCTGCCGGTGCGCGACATCTGCGACGGCCTGCGCGCGCTGTTCGATCCGATCGCGCAGCAGCGCGGCCTCGAATTCACCGTGACCGCCGAGCCCGATGCGCCGGCGCTGCTGTTCGGCGACGAGCAGCGCGTGCACCAGATCCTCAAGAACCTGCTGTCGAACGCCATGAAGTTCACCGAGCGGGGCGGCGTGACGGTGCGCGTCTTCAAGCCGGACGACGGCGAGAATCCGCTCGGCGCGCCGGCAGTCGCGTTCGCGGTGACGGACACCGGCATCGGCATCCCGGCCGACAAGCAGCAGCTGGTGTTCGAGGCCTTCCAGCAGGCCGACGGCGGCACCAGCCGCCGCTACGGCGGCACGGGCCTCGGGCTTGCGATCAGCCGCGAGCTCGCGCGCCTGCTGGGCGGGGAGATCGAGCTCGACAGCGTCCCCGGGCGCGGCAGCACCTTCACGCTCTACCTGCCGGAGGCCGAGGATGCGCCGCTCGCGGCCACGGCCACTACGAGCGTGTCGCCGGAGGCCGCCCCGAACCCGTCCGACACGCTGCGCGGCAGAAAGGCGCTGCTCGTGGACGACGACAACCGCAACCTGTTCGCCCTCGGCGCGGCGCTCGGGGAGCGCGCAATGGAAGTCCTGCACGCCAGGAGCGGCCAGGAAGCGATAGACACGCTCCTGCGCTCGCCCGGGATCGACGTCGTGCTGATGGACGTGATGATGCCCGAGCTCGACGGCCACGAAACCATCCGGAAGT
>DAIDAU010000160.1 GCA_027310465.1 Rhodocyclaceae bacterium | reverse complement strand
TGGAAGGGCTGGCGAAATTGCGCCCGGTCTTTGCCGCCAAGGGTTCCGTGACCGCGGGCAACAGCTCGCAGATGTCGGACGGCGCCGCTGCGGTGCTGGTCGTCAGCGAACAGATTCTCAAGACCTTCCGGCTCAAGCCGCTGGCGCGCTTCGCCGGCTACGCGGTGGCCGGCGTGCCGCCCGAGGTGATGGGCATCGGCCCGATCGCGGCGATCCCGCGCGCCGCGGCGCTGGCCGGCATCACCAAGGACGACCTCGACTGGATCGAGCTCAACGAGGCCTTCGCCGCGCAGTCGCTGGCGGTGATGAAGACGCTGGACCTCGACCCGGCCAAGGTGAATCCGCTCGGTGGAGCCATCGCGCTCGGCCATCCGCTCGGGGCGACGGGCGCGATCCGCACCGCCACCGTGACCCACGCCATGCAGCGCGAGAATCTCAAGTGGGGCATGGTGACGATGTGCATCGGCACCGGCATGGGCGCCGCGGGGATCTTCGAGAAGATGTAGCTACTTCGCGAGCCGCTGCACGAGCAGGCCGAGCCGCTCGTGCAGCGCGTCGCAACTGGTGCCGAACGCGCTGGCGGAGGGACGAAGGTACTCGAACAGCGACGCGGAATGCGTCGTGTAGCCGGTCGGCGCCGCGAGCACCTCGAATCCCTGCCGTTCGAACAGATCGATGGCGCGCGGCAAGTGCCAGGCGCTGCTGACGAGCGCGATGCGCGATAGGCCGCCCGCCTTGAGCATCGTCGCCGAGTAAGCGGCGTTCTCGGCGGTGTCGCGCGCCTTGGTTTCGACCCACTGCACCTTGCCGCCGAAGTCGCGCTCGACGGCTTCCTTCATGGCCTCGCCTTCGGGGCGCCCGCCATACGGCGCACCCCCGGTGACGAGGATGGGAAGCCCGCTGCGCTTCTGCAGATAGGCGCCGTAGCGCAGCCGCTCCAAGGTCCAGCGCTCCACGGTGTCGGTTCCGTATTCGGGTGCCGCTTTGTACATCCCGCCGCCGAGGATGACGATCGCCTGGGCTCGGGCGAGTTGCTCCGCCGCGATCGGCGGGCGATCCTCGAGGCCGCGCATCAGGGCTTCGGCAACCGGCGGCAGCGACAGCGCCAGCAGGCCGAGCAGGGCGGCGGCCGCGATGCCGCGGCCGAGACGCGGATGGCGGCGGGCCAGCCAGAGCCCCCATAGCCCCAGCAGGATCGGTCCCGCCGGCGGCAGGACGAGGGCTGAAAGCAGCTTCTTGACGTAAAACATGGCAGAAAGGGCGGCCTGATCCGGATTTACCCCCATGGGTGCGGCCGCTATTATCGGGCAACTTACCCTTGCCATAACCATGTCCGCGCGCCCGTCCATCGCCAGAACAACGCCTTCGAGCCCGTGCCCCGCGCGGTCCGGCGCGCGTGTCGCCGCCGGGGCTTCGCGCTGATGGACTTCGAGGCCGTCACGCTGCGCGACGTCGTCCTCGTGGCGATCGGGCTGGCCGGCGTCTATCTCGCCGTCATGGTCCTGCGCCTGACCCGCCTGCGCCGGCGCAGAGCCGCGCCTGTCGTCGACGAAACGCCGATGGCGCCGATGCTCGATGCGCAAGCGGAAGAGGAGCCCGCCGAAGATCTCGTCTATGCCCCGCCGCCGGCCCAGCGGCCGGCGCCGTCATCGGACTTCGGCTCCGAGCTGACGCGCAGCCAGCAGGATGCGCAGACCCGGCTGCTGCGCGAAGAGGTCGCCCAGTTGCGCGAGCAAGTGGGCCAGCTGCGCGCCGAGCTGGCCGATCTCAAGGCCGCGCGCCTCGTCTCGCCGCAATATTCGGATGCGATGGCGTTCGCCCAGCGCGGCCTCAGCGCCCAGGACGTGGCCGATCGCTGCGGCATCTCGCTCGGCGAAGCCGAACTCGTGTGGGCGCTGTCGCGCGGCCCGAAGAATTTCGACGAACAGGAAGAAGAATATGGCGGAGAACCCGGAGTCGAACAGCCTAGAGCCGCATGACGAGGACGAGGCGCTCAAGAAGCGCCTGATCTCGCGCATCGCGATCGCCGGCGTGGTCGTGGTGGCCCTGCTCGGCGGTCTTGCGCTCGTCGACGCGCTCTATGGGCCGCCGCAGCACAAGGCGCCGCCGGCCGAAGAAGCCTCGGCCGAAAAGGCGCCCGAGGCGGCGCCGCGGGAAGGCAAGCCCGAGGAGAAAGGGACCGAAGCCCCCGCCGAGAAGCCGCCGGAGAAGCCGGCGGAAGGCGCCGCGCCGGCCGAGAAGCCGGGCGAAGCGCCGCCCGCGCCGAAGAAGGAAGAAGCCAAGCCGGCCGTACCGGCAGCCCCCGAGCGGACCACGGGCGCCACGACGCCGCCGGCGAAGCCGGCCCGGCCGCTCACCCAGCCGGTCACGCCGCGCCCCGCTTCCGTCAGGCCGACGCCCCCGGTCGCCGCTCCGCAGCAACCCCAGCCCGAGAAGGAGATCGCCAAGACGGCGCCGCCGCCGAGCCCGATCGCCCAGCATGCGCCGGCGTCGCGGCCGCTTTCGCAGGCCGCGGAGAGCCGGCGCCAGTATGTCCTGCAGATGGGCGTCTTCAACAACCTCGGCAACGCCGAGGACTTGCGCGCCAAGCTCGAGCTCGCCGGCGTCCCCACCCAGATCGAGGCGCGCGTCCAGGTCGGCCCGTTCAAGACGCGCGAGGAAGCCGATGCCGCCCGCGAAAAACTGCGTGCGCTTGGCATGGAGACGGGTATCCTGACAGCTATCAAACGTTGATTTCCATGAGTGCCGCCATGAAGATCGAAAGTCCCCGTTTCGGTACGCTCGAGGTCGACCCGAGCAAGATCATCGAATTTCCGCGCGGTCTGCTCGGTTTCGAGGACTGCCGTCGCTACACGCTGCTCGAGCCGCCCGGCGACGATTCCAAATACTTCATCCTCCAGTCCCTCGACGATCCGGCCCTGGCCTTCCACGTCTGCGATCCCTCGCTGTTCGGCTTCACCTACGAGATTTCCCTGTCCGACGAGGATGCCGCGGCGATCCAACTGGCCGATCCGGCCGAGGCCGCGGTCGCGGTGATCCTCTCCAAGCCGGAAGGCGCGGCGATGTCGGCGAACCTGCAGGCGCCGCTGATCATCAACATGGCATCGCGGCGCGGCCTCCAGCACGTGTTCGCCAAGCTCGATTACGCCGTCACCCTGAAGGCCGGCGCCTGAGCCGGTGAGCACGAGATGAGCCGAGAAATCGTCGCCACGCCGAAGGCACCCGCCGCCATCGGCACCTATTCGCAGGCGGTGAAGGCGGGCAATACCGTTTACCTGTCAGGCCAGATCGGGCTCGATCCCGGCACCATGCAGATGGTGGAAGGCATCGAGGCGCAGATCGTGCGCGTCTTCGAGAACCTCAAGGCCGTCGCCGAGGCGGCCGGCGCCACGCTCGACGACGCCGTCAAGTTCAACATCTACCTGACCGACCTCGCCAACTTCGCCAAGGTGAACGAGGTGATGGCGAAGTATGTCGCGCAGCCCTATCCGGCGCGCGCGGCGGTCGGCGTCAAGGAATTGCCGCGCGGCGCGCTGGTCGAGGCGGATGCCGTCCTGGTAGTTGGCTGAGAAGAAGAGCGCGTAGCAAACTTGCGCGCGGCGATGGCGACGGGGCATCGATAAGGCATAATCGCCGTCCATGCCGTGCATCTTCGCCTGGAACCCCGCCGAGGGCCAAATTTGCCGCGTGCTCATCGGCATGCAACGCCCGCCTCAGGGCGACGTAAAGGCGCTCTACCAAGCGCATGCCGATGAAGAAGGGCTGATCGATAACGCCCGGGCTTCGCTGTTGAAACAGCGCTTTGCCCAGCAGTTGTTTCTGTCCTAAGTACTGCATGGGCCAGGGAGCGGATGTCGATGATTGATTTGACTGCCACCCAAGCCGAGCCGCGTATCGCCGCACTCCTCGCGGCGCACGAAAGCCGCACGCTGGAGTTCAAGCGGCTGGGCGACAACAAGGTGGTAAGGAAGCTGCTCGAAGCAACCTGCGCTTTTGCCAATGCGCAGGGTGGAGTGCTGGCACTGGGCGTCGCCGACGAAAAGCAAGGCAAGGGTACCGCGAGGCTTTACGGCATCCAGGAAAATCCGGAAGCGCTGGATGAGTTCCAGCGCAAGTTGCGCACTCAGTTGCAGCCGCCCGTCGAAGGCATTCGACTGCTGCGCCTGCCCTGCACTTTGCGCGATGGCAGCGCAGGGCAGGTCGTGCTGGTGCAGGTGCCGCAAAGCGACAAGGTGCATTCGATTGTTGATGATGGCACGTGGATGCGGCTGGATGCGGGCAACCGGGAGATGACCGCAGCCGAGATCGCCGAGCTTTCCTACCGGCGCGGTGTGCGCAGCGCCGAGAGCGAACCGGTAGCGATCGATTGGTCTTTGCTGGAGACGGCGACATGGGCCGAGTTTGCCGCGGCGCGCGGCTTTAGCCGGACGCGGCCGGTGCGCGAGCAGATGGCCCAGTTGGGTTTGGCCGATAAGATCGGCGATGAATGGTTGCCGCGTCGCGCGGCAGTGCTTCTATTTGCCGAGGAACCCGGCGGTTTGCTGGCGGCGCAGGGAACTCGCGCCGAAGTACGCTTGGTGATCTATGAAGGCAAAGTTGCCGCGACCGGGGCCAAGCCGAACATGAAGAAGCCGCCGCGCACGCTGCGCGGCCCTCTGGTGCGATTGATCGACGATACGGTGCGGGCTGTGCTCGACGAACTTTCTGCCGGCGTGGAACTCGCGTCCAGTGGCTTCAAGGCGCACCACCGTTATCCCGAGCGTGTGGTCAAGGAGGCCATCGTCAACGCCGTTATTCATCGCGATTACCGCTTGAATCGCGACATCCTTATCCGCATTTTTGATGATCGCATCGATGTGGAAAGTCCCGGCGTGTTCCCTGGCGCAATTACGCCGGCCAACATTGAGCGCGCGGGTTCCAAGGCGCGCAACCCGCTGATCGTAAAGACCCTCCGCGACTTCCCGGTGCCGCCGAATTTCGATCTCAACGAAGGCGTGCCGATGATGTTCGCCGAGATGGCTGCCGCCCATCTCTTTCCGCCGCAGTACCGCCAGCAGGCCGAGGCCGCGAACGAAAGCGTGACGGTGACGTTGCTCAACCTCGATCGCCCCACTGTCTGGGACGAGGTGAGCGACTGGATAGACCGGAACGGGCCGCTGGCAAACGTCGATCTTTGCCGCATCGCCGGGCTGGATACGCTAAAGGCTTCCCGGCTGCTCAAGACCTGGGTTGGGCAAAACCTGCTCGAGCCGCTGCCGGACCGGGCAAAGCGCAACACGGCATACACGAAACCTTCGCGACCCCAGGCGCAGGCCGGTTTGTTATCAGACGGCTCGGATAATAAATCGGGAGAGGCATAAAAACCATTTGCCAACAAAGCGATGGCGCCACCATTATTATCTTCGTGGCCGGTTGATGGCACTGCACGCGGGGTAGGGAATCCCTCCTTGCTGAAGCGGGAATTGACGGCATTCTTCGCCTCGCGCCAGTGCCCCGGGGCGGCAATTCGGAGTGATGGCCGATAAGTCCGCCATACCCGGCATCGGCCCGGCCGTAGCCGAGAAACTCGCGCGCCTCGGCCTGCGTTCCGAGTCCGAGCTCGTCATGCACCTCCCGCTGCGCTACGAGGACGAGACGCGCATCACCCCGGTCGCCGACGCGATTCCCGGCGTCGCGGCGCAATTCCAGGCGGAAGTCGTCTCGTCGGAGGTCGCCTTCCGGCCGCGGCGCCAGCTGATTGCGCGCGTCATGGACGGCAGCGGCGAGATGCTGCTGCGCTTCCTCAACTTCTACCCGAGCCAGCAGAAGGTGCTGGCGCCCGGCGCGAAGCTGCGCGTCTTCGGCGAAGTGCGCGGCGGCTTCTTCGGTACCGAGATCGTCCATCCGCGTTTCCATGCGGTGCGCGACGACGAGCCGCTGCCCGATCGCCTGACGCCCGTCTATCAGACCACTGCGGGGCTCGCGCAGGGCGCGCTGCGGCGCATGATCCTGCGCGCGCTGGCCGGCGCCGAGGAGCGCGGCGAACTGGCCGACACGCTGCCCGAGGCGATCCGCCGCCGCTTCGACCTGGCCGATTTCGCCGCCAGCCTGCGCTTCCTGCACGAGCCGCCGCCCGAGATTTCGCTGGCCGACCTCGAAGCGCACAGCCATCCCGCCTGGCGGCGCATCGCCTTCGACGAGCTGCTGGCCCAGCAGTTGAGCCTGCGCTGCGCCTACGCCGCCCGCCGCGCGCGCGGCGCGCCGGTGCTGGGCGCCACGGGCGAGCTCACCGGCCGCCTGCTCGAGCAGCTCCATTTCCGGCTGACGAATGCGCAGCAGCGCGTCTGGCGCGAGATCGCCGCCGACCTCGCGCAGCCGCATCCGATGCAGCGTCTGCTGCAGGG
>DAIDAU010000099.1 GCA_027310465.1 Rhodocyclaceae bacterium | reverse complement strand
GCTTCGAAGGTCCGCTGCGCCCGCGCGCCTTCGATCTCGCGAAGATCGAGACGCCGGCCCGCTCGCCCTGGAGCGCGGCGGCGGCGCTGGGCAACGCGCATCTGGCGATGCGCTGGTGGCGCTGCACGGAAGCGATGCCGGCGCTGGCGCGCAATGCCGACGGCGATGAACTGCTGTTCGTCCACGCAGGCGAGGGCGACCTGTTCTGCGATTACGGCCATCTTGGCTATCGGCAGGGCGACTACGTCGTGCTGCCGCGCGGCACGCTCTGGCGCCTCGAGCCGCGCACGCCGACGGCGCTGCTGATGGTGGAGGCGACCAACGGCGCCTACGGCCTGCCGGAGAAGGGCATCGTCGGGCGGCACGCGATCTTCGATCCGGCGCTGCTCGACGTGCCGGCGCTCGACGATGCCTTTCGCGCGCAGCAGGACGAGTGGCCGTGGCGCGTGGAGATCAAGCGCCAAGGCAGGATCTCGGTGGCAGGCTTTCCCTACAACCCGCTCGACGCGCTCGGCTGGCACGGCGATCTCGCGCCGGTGCGCATCAACATCGCCGACATCCGGCCGCTGATGAGCCACCGCTACCATGTGCCGCCTTCCGCCCACGCGACCTTCGTCGCGGATCGCTTCGTCGTCTGCAGCTTCGTGCCGCGGCCGTTCGAGAGCGACCCGGACGCGCTCAAGGTGCCGTTCTTCCACAACAACGACGACTACGACGAGGCGATCTTCTACCACGCCGGCAAGTTCTTCAGCCGCGACGACATCGGCCCCGGCATGCTGACCCTGCATCCGGCCGGCGTGACGCACGGCCCGCATCCGAAGGCGCTCGCCCATGCCTTCAAGCCCGCCGCGGCCGCCACCAACGAATACGCGGTGATGGTCGACGCCCGGGACGCGCTGGCGGTTGGAGCGGAGGCGACCGCGGTGGAGCGTGAGGATTACGTCGATAGCTGGCGGAGCGGGGCGCGATGAGGCTCGCGTCGCTCAAGGCCGGCCGCGACGGCAGGCTCGTGGTGGTGTCGCGCGATATGAGCCGCTGCGTCGCGGCGGAGCCGATCGCCCCGACGCTGCAGCGCGCGCTCGACGACTGGCAGCGCTGCGCGCCGCAGCTGGCGGCGCTCGCGCAGATGCTCGAGCAGGACGAGTGCGCCGACGCCTTCGCCTTCGATGCGGCCGCGTGCGCCGCGCCCCTGCCGCGCGCCTACCAGTGGGCCGACGGCTCGGCGTACCTGCATCACGTCCAACTGGTGCGCAAGGCGCGCGGCGCCGAGATGCCGGCGAATTTCTGGCACGATCCGCTGCTCTACCAGGGCGGCTCGGACGTCCTGCTCGGTCCCGCCGATCCCATCGCGGCGGCCGACGAAGGCTTGGGCATCGACTTCGAAGCCGAGGTGGCGGCCATCACCGACGACGTGCCGGCCGGGACTTCCTCAATTTCGGCGGCCGCGCACATCGCGCTGCTGACGCTGGTGAACGACGTGTCGCTGCGCAACCTGATCCCGGCCGAGATCGCCAAGGGCTTCGGCTTCTTCCAGTCGAAGCCGCCGTCGGCGCTGGCGCCGCTCGCGGTGACGCCGGACGAACTCGGCGCGGCCTGGGACGGCGCGCGGCTCCATCTGCCGCTGTTGAGCTCCCTCAACGGCGAACGCTT
Organism: Rhodocyclaceae bacterium; assembly: GCA_027310465.1. Classification (GTDB taxonomy): domain Bacteria; phylum Pseudomonadota; class Gammaproteobacteria; order Burkholderiales; family Rhodocyclaceae; genus Nitricoxidireducens. The sequence goes on along the minus strand of DAIDAU010000099.1, from coordinate 1,304 downwards.
CGGCCAGCCCAACGCGGGCATCGGCATGCATTTCGGCTTTCCCGAACTGATCGCGCACGCGGCGCGCACGCGCCCGCTGGGCGCGGGGACCCTCGTCGGCTCGGGGACGGTGTCGAACGAGGACGCCGGCGCCGGCTGCTCGTGCATCGCCGAGCGCCGCGCCCTGGAGCTGCTGGAGCGCGGCGAGCCGCGCACGCGCTACCTGCGCTTCGGCGACCGCGTGCGCATCGAGATGCTGGACGCCGCAGGCCGCACGGTGTTCGGCGCGATCGAACAGACGGTGGTGCGCGCGTGATGCGGCTCTACAGCTACTGGCGCTCGTCGGCCGCGTATCGCGTGCGCATTGCCCTGAATCTGAAAGGACTGCCGTTCGAGTACGTGGCGGTGGACCTGGCGCGCCGCGACGGCACGAAGCATGACGCCTATGCGGACGTCAATCCGCAGGGCCTGGTGCCGACGCTGGTCGACGACGGCACGGCGATCGGCCAGTCGCTCGCCATCCTCGAATATCTCGACGAGCGCCATCCCGATCCGCCGCTGCTGCCGGACGATCCGCTGCGCCGCGCCCGCGCGCGCCAGCTCGCGCTGGTCGTCGCCGCGGACTTGCATCCGCTCGGCAACCTGCGCGTGCTGCGCTATCTGGAGCGCGAGTTCGTCGCGACGGAGGCGGACAAGCGCGATTGGCATCACCACTGGCTCGGCCTGGGCCTGGAGGCGGCGGAGCGCATCGCCGACGCGCAAGGCCCGTATGCGCTCGGCGCGAGCCTCACGCTGGCCGACCTGTGCATCGTGCCGCAGCTCTACAACGCCCGGCGCTACGGCTTTCCGCTCGAGCGCTACCCGCGGCTGCGGCGCATCGATGCTGCCTGCGCGACGCTCCCGGCGTTCGCCGGCGCCCTGCCGGAACGCCAGCCCGACGCGCCTTGCGCAGGCGAGTAGAGGCGATCGCCGGGCGCCGGCGCGGCCGCCGCGATGTCGTCGAGCGCGGCAAGGCGCTCGTAGAGCGGGCCGAAGTCTTCCGTCATCGCGTGGAACAGGGCGTCGAAGTCGGGCAGCACGAAGTAGCAGCGCTGGAACGCGTCGATCATGTAGGTGGTGCGCATGATGCGCAGGAGATCGAACCAGAGCCGCCGCGGCTTCGTGCCGTCGATCGAGTGCAGCGTCTCGGACTTCGACGACAGCAGCCCCGCGCCGTAGGCGCGAAGGCCGCGCGAAGAGTCGATGAGCCCGAATTCGACCGTGTACCAATAGAGCCGCGCCAGCCGTGGCAGCGCGCCGGCGGCCGCCGCCGACGACCCCTTGGC
>DAIDAU010000073.1 GCA_027310465.1 Rhodocyclaceae bacterium | reverse complement strand
CCTGCTCGGCAATGCCTGGAAATTCACCGCACACTCGCCCGCGGCGCGGGTCGAGTTCGGCGCGACGTCCATCGACGGCGAGGCGGCCTATTTTGTCCGCGACAATGGCGTCGGCTTCGACATGAAGCACAAGCAGCGGCTATTCAAGGCCTTTCAGAGGCTGCACCGCGCCGACGAATTCGAAGGCACGGGCATCGGTCTGTCCATCGTGCAGCGCGTGGTCGAGCGCCACGGCGGCAAGGTCTGGGCGGAGAGTGAAGCGGGGCGAGGCTCCGCATTCTATTTCACCCTGTGCCAGACGCCTTTCCCCTAGCGGCAATGGACTTGTGAGGCTGGCGGCACGCCTTCGCCACCGGCTGGCAGAAGAAGAATCCCTCGACAACAGTCAGGAATTGGGCGATCGAAAGTGCTTTGCCGGTAGTGTGCTGACTTGTGTGCAAAAGCGCCTGTAGTGCAAGGCGTGGGGTGGTCATGGTAAGAGGTTGATTGTCGAGATCGACCTTGAACCCCTTGGGAGGGCAAACCATGACCACGAGCAAGCGTAATACGAAGTTGAAGGCGGTGGAAGCACTGGTCGCCGGCGAGCGCGACTTGATGAAAGCGCTGATGAAGGAGGCGCTGCAGGAAGTGCTCGAAGGCGAGATGACGGAGTTTTTGGGCGCTGCCCCAGGCGAGCGTACCGAAGGCCGCAGCGGCTATCGCTCTGGATACTACAGCCGGGGCCTGGTGACCCGGATCGGCAAGCTCGAGCTGCGAGTACCACGGGACCGGCATGGGGAGTTCTCCACGGCCCTGTTCGAGCGTTATCAGAGAAGCGAGAAGGCGCTGGTGGCAGCGCTCGCGGAGATGTACGTTCAAGGGGTGTCTACACGCAAGGTGAAGGCCATTACGGAAGAGTTGTGCGGGCACAGTTTCTCGGCCTCCGCCATTTCGGTAATCAACAAGGGGCTGGACGAGACGCTGGCGCGTTTTGCCAACCGGGAACTGGAAGAGCCTTACCCTTACTTGATCTTGGATGCGCGCTACGAGAAGGTGCGCGAAGCCGGTGTGATCCACTCCTTAGCTGTGCTGATCGCGATTGGCATCAATTGGGAGGGCCAGCGCCAGGTACTGGCGGTGGAACTGGCTAACCGGGAGAGCCAGAGCAGTTGGAAGGAGTTCTTGCTGCGCCTGAAGCAGCGGGGACTGTGCGGTGTGGAGTTTGTGGTTTCTGATGACCATGCCGGCTTGAAGAAGTCAATTGGCGAGGTGCTGGTGGAGGCCGCGTGGCAGCGCTGCTACGTGCATTTCCTGCGCAATGCCTTGGACTACCTGCCGCGCAAAGCCGATGACGACTGTATGCAGGAGTTGCGCTGGATCTACGACCGGCGCGATATCCAGGAAGCCAACCGGGATCTAGCGGCCTGGATCGGTAAATGGCAGGCCAAGTACCCCAAGCTCGTCGACTGGGTGGAATCGAACATCGGCGAGACACTGACCTTCTACCGCTTACCGCGCCCGCACCACAAGCACTTAAAGAGTACGAACATGCTGGAGCGGTTGAATGAGGAGATCAAGCGGCGCACGCGCGTCGTGCGCATCTTCCCGAACACCGCCTCCTGCCTGCGTCTGATACGGGCGCTGTGCGCCGAGACACACGAAACCTGGCTGGAAGACAGCCGTTATTTGAATATGACGCTCCTGGCAGAGCAGAAGAAGGAGTTGCTGAGACTGGCCGCCTGAAACGGCCGCGTGCTGTTGCCGCCGCTTCGGGCTACGCCCTACGCGCCGCCAACAGCACAGAGGAATCAACCGATTCTATGATCAACCGATTTTGCACAACTTGACGCACACAACTGCTTTGCCTGGCTGTGCTTTGGTGGAAAATCGACCGTTAACCGACTGTAGGCTGAGATGGCCGGGGCATGAGCGCAATTCGATTTCCCTTTGACATGATGCGTCGATATCGCGAACCCGAAGTTCTTGCGAAATGCGCTCTGGTGACATTGGCCTATGTCGTCACCGGCTGGCTGGGATTGAAAATTCCCTATTCGGGGTCGCACATCACCCTGGTATGGCTGCCGTCTGGCATTGCCACCGCGGCAATGCTGCATGCGGATGGACAGCGTGGCCGGGCGTCTATGTCGGGGCCGTGCTGGTCAATCTCTTGGTCGATTCGTCCCTGCCGCTTGCCGCCGGCATCGCCGTCGGAAACACGTTCGGGCCGCTCCTCGTAGCGTACTGGCTGAACCGCGCGGGGTTTCATCGGGACATCGACCGCAGGGTGGATGTGGCCATGCTCGTCGCCGCAGCGACCTTGGGCATGATGGTGTCCGCTTCGGGCGGGGTCGCGAGCCTGGCGCTGGCGGGCTTGATGGCGCCCACGGCCGCCGCTATTGCCTGGCTCACTTGGTGGATGGGCGACATCTGCGGGGTGTTATTGGCCGCCCCGGTGGTGCTGACGCTGACGCGCAAGAATATCCGGCAGCTCGGAAACATCAAGGAGTTGCCTCCCTGGCTGCTTGCCGCAAGCGTCGTCGCCTGGTTCGTCTTCATCCAGGATTACCGCGAATTCGGACATACTTTGCCGCTCGCCTTACTCACCCTGCCATTGCAAGAAAAGGC
>DAIDAU010000030.1 GCA_027310465.1 Rhodocyclaceae bacterium | reverse complement strand
AGTGCGAAGACATATTTGGCCAGGTGATCAGTACATTATGGCCAAGCGGGGTTATTCTTTGGACTGCGAACGGCGGGCTGTCAGGTTCGCAACTTTGCATCGGCACTTGGCCCGCGACGTGACGGCGGCATAGTTGCCAATCCGGTAGTTGGAAAGCTGGCTCGAGTGCCTTGAAGTACGGCGGCACGTTTCGAATGGATTTCAATGGCGGCTGGTCTTGTAGCTCTGCCAACCCAGCAACAGGAGCATGCTCGTGTCCAGCGGGATACGCTGCGCAGTCGTTCTATACGGGCCAAGGGTGGAATGCGACATGGGCCTGGGTTTTCTATCAGTACGTCTGCTACGCATAATCGAGAGCGGCGGAATTATGTAGCAGCCGCACACGACCGTCATAACTGCTCTCCCTAGAATGACTCTCATCGCGAAACCCCGATGGAGTCAAACATGGGACACACCTACGCCATCTCCGGCCTGGTGTCGAAGCGCGCCGAAGTGGCGGGCCTGATCGAGTATCACCAGAAGGAAATCGAACGCCTGCGCCAGTCGATCTACCAGATCGACGCCGCGATCCGCATCTTCGATCCCACCTATCGCATCCGCTCGATCAAGACGAAGGAGTACCGGCGCTACAGCCGCATCTTCAAGAAGGGTGAATGTTATCGGCTCTGCCTCGACACGCTGCGGCGTGCCGACGACGTACTGAGTACGATCCTCATCACCGATGTCATCATGCACCGCAAGGGCCTGCCGCTCGAACAGCATTCCACGGTAACGGATAGCGTCAACAACTCGCTGCGCTTTGCGGAACGTCGCGGCATCGTGCAGCGCGTCGGCATGGACGGCCTCGCGATCCTCTGGCGTCTGGTGGACTGACGCTCATGGCCGAATCTCACGTCGTATCCGGCCTCGTCGAGCGCCGCGCGAGGATCGCGGGGAAGATCGCGCACCTACGCGAGCAGATGAGGGCACTGGAGAAGGACATAGCCCACCTGGACGCCTCCATTGCCCTGTTCGATCCGAACTACCGCGTGCGAGACATTCGCGCCATCCGACCGGCCATCGTAAGTCAGTGGTTCGCGAACGGCGAAGTGTCGCGCCTAGCGATGGACGCGCTGCGCGAAGCGGCCGGCCCAATCTCGACGCGGCAGCTTGGTGAAGTTATGGCGGCGCGTAAAGGACTCAAACCGCAGAACGGCGACGAATGGGACCGGTTGTTGAAGTGCGTTATCGGGGCGCTACAGCGGTTCGAGAAGAAAGGCATCGTCCGCATGGTCGGCCGCGACTACACGCCCGGCAAGTCGATGCTCTGGCAGCTAATCTAAGCTGCCAGTCGTTCCGTCAGCCGCTTATTCCCCTGCCAGTAGCCGCACCAGTCGCGGCTGGTGCGCGTCTTCGCGCACTTCTTCCCGATGTCCTGAAAGATGTCGCCGTTCGCCCAGCGGCGGGTGTCCTCGCGGTACGCCGCCTCGTTGGCGTAGTTGGCGAGGTAGAGGTTGCCGAACTTGTGCACCTGTCCGTACTGCATGCGGCGGAAGCGGGAGAAGTAGGATTCGGCGAGGTTGTTGGTGGTGCCATCGTCGGCCCGATACTCGATGGCATGATTGACGCGGCGCGTGTCGAATTTCGCGTGCAGCGGATCGTAGGCGTTGGCCTCGTCGGCACAGATCGTCGAGCCGGCCGTCACGAAGGCATCGGCCAGGCGGATCACGTCGGCCTGGTTCTCGTTCTTGAGGACGAACGTGATCGTGCGATGAGCGCCGACCATCTTGCTCTCGGCCAATTCCGCGCACTTCTGGCGCATCACGAAGACGCAGCGCTTGCCCGGCTTCTGGTGCTTCGCCAAACGGCGGTCGATGCGCTCCGACTTCTTGTTCTTCGGCCGGATGTGGCCGTTCACGTAGGCGCCATCCATGTGGACCTCGCCCATCAGCGGCGCATCGTCGCGGTGCTCCATCAGCGACTCCCTGATCTTGTGCGCCAGCACGAAGGCGGTCTTGTACTGCACGTCGAGGTCGCGCGACAGTTGCAGCGCCGAAATGCCCTTCACTGCGTTGGTGAAGATCGCGATGGCGATCAGATAGTCCTTCAACGGCAGCTTGTGGAAGGCGAAGATCGTCCCGCTGGTGATCGAGAATGTGTGCTTGCAGTCCTTGCAGCGCCATTGCCGGCGCGTCTTGATGAACCAGTGCTTGGCGATGCTCCCGCAGCACGGGCACGTCACTTCCTCGCCCTTGCCCCAGCGCAACTCCCGGAACAGGTCGAACGCCTGTTCGTCCGTCAGCGCGTGCAGCCGCTTGATCGACAGCGACCGGGCTCTTGCTGACAGGAGGAAGTGCTGGTTGTGGGCCAAGATCATCACATACGATATGAACGTACTACGTATGATATGCCGTTATCCGCACTTGTCAAGAAAAATATATCGCGTATGATGATGTTCATCGCCAGCGCCCCGTCCGTCCAGAGTACGGGGAACAGTATTGGCGCCGCGCAGGCTCAGACGATGAGCCTGCCGTTGATCGCGGGATCAGGGAGCGTGCAGATGAAGAAGACGCAGAAGCCCGAGGACTGGGAAGCCAAGGTCAAGGGGCTGCTCAAGGCGGAGTTGAAGCGCCGCGACATCACCTATCAGGAACTTGCCGAGAAGCTGGCGGCAGCCGGCATTGCCGAGACACCGGAGAACATTGCGAACAAGATCAGTCGCGGGAAGTTCTCGGCGGTGTTCCTGGTGCAATGCCTCGAAGTAATCGGATGCCAGACCGTCAGGCTGGTCGACTAATCAGGACAGGGATATGAAAAATGACAAAGGCAGCGCAAGCAAGCAAGCAAGCAAGCAAGCAAGCAAGCAAGCAAGCAAGCAAAAAGACCCTAACTACTAAAAAGAGTTCCGCTGCAAGCGCCAAGTTATCCGCTGCACCGGCAGCAACACCCTATCCTGACGAGACGACTTGGCCCTTCACTCACCTGGGCGCCCGCAAGGGCTACATCAATGTCATAACGAGCGAACATCCGCATCGCATTGAGTATGACAACGGATACAGCGACGACTACGCTGACCCGGAAGAAAAAGTTCGTGCGGAGTTCTATTGCAAACTGCGGGAGTATTACCAATATCCCAAAGATAGGATTGCAATGGAGGTGTACCCGACATTCAAACGCCCTCACTATCCGGCTGACATTGTTGTCTACAAAGACGACGCTAAAAAGAAGCCATACGTCGTAATCGAATGCAAACTGGACGCCGACGAAGCTGGGTTGAGCGACAAGGATCGAACCGACCTCCAGATTGAGGGTGTTCATCAAGCACTCGAAAACTCTAATTTGATCCGCCCGGATTCAGAATACTTCGGCTACTACTCCCATTGCGACGAAGCGTTCTATAAGTACGGCGAATATTCCCGGTCGGAGATTGAGGAACACGAAGTTCCCGATCTTCCCATCGCATACGGAAAGCCTCCGAAGTATCGATACTTCAAGGAAATCGATGGCAAGGACAAGCGGCCATGCGATCTAGCCACCCTGCGCAAGCACCTCAAGAACTGCCACCAGATCATTTGGCATGACACCAAGCGGTCAAGCATTGATGCATTCCATGAGATGGTCCGCATCCTCTACACGATCATCGAGGACGAAAATAGGACTAAGAAGCGCGATCCATATAAGTTCCAATATCGGACGGGTGCCAGCCCGGCGGCTATCGCCGCCGACGTGCGTCAGTTCTTTTCCGAGTGCGCGCAGCGCCGTAAGGAGCTGTTCGAAATTGAGGTAGACGTCTTTGATGAGGCCACCGGACTGAATCGAAAAACGAGGGCGATTCAGGGGTTCATGATTAGCGATACAGCGCTAGCAAAGATCGTCAGGCGCCTACAGGGCATCTCCTTCGTCAGAACCGAATTTGACGCCAAAGGAACGGCCTTCGAGGCAATTACCTCACCGATATTCCGGGGCGAATATGGCGGCTACTTTACGCCGCGGACACTTGTGCAATCGATGATTCACCTCATCGATGCGGTCAAGGAAATTGATCCAAAGAGCGAGAAGTTCATCGATCCCGCATGCGGCTCTGGTGGCATGCTTATCGAATTGTGGAAGTACGTAAAGCGCGATGTCATTCCTCGCTACACATCTAGCGACCTTCAGATAATGAAGGACAGTACCGCATTCGCAGCACAGCGATTGTACGGTGTCGAGATCGTGCCGGACATCGCCCAGGTTGCCATGATTAACATGATCTTGCGGGACGACGGTTCGACCAACATCGAACTGGGCAGTGGCGTCGCGCCCTACGCAAAGTTCACGAACAAGACCATCCAGCCAGGAATATTCAACGGTGTAATCAGCAACCCGCCGTTCGGCGATCAGATTACGGATCGTGACGCCATTGCTGCAACAGACATGGCGGAGTGGAGCAAGAAGAAGTCGGTAAAGTCGGCCGCCATATTTCTTTTGCGCGCTGTGGACCTCCTGGCAAGCGACGGGCGCTGTGCGATCATTTTGCCAGACAGCATCTTAAATAATCCATCGGATTTCCATGTTCGAGACTACGTGCGTCGGCGGGCGAGAATCCTGGCGATCATCAGTTTGCCCATTGAAACGTTCATGTCCTCGAAGGCTACGATTAACACCAGCATTGTTGTCTTCAAGCGTGAGGATATTGCCGCAAAGAAGGGAGGTGAGTTAGGTGATGCACGTAGGCGCGCTGAAGCCCGCTTCGCCAGTGATCGAAACAAAGAGATCCGCCGTTTGAAGCGCGCTATTGCACGTTCTAAAACCGATGCGCTGCGCAGTCGACTCGCAGTTCGCCTGGGCTATGTGACCAAGACGAAATGGAAACGTCTGATCGAAGATGAAACGGATCGCATCTACCGGTCCGCACGCGACTACAACATATTTCTAGCGGAAGCGAAGGCAGTGGGGATAAATGCCACGGGAAGGGAATGCGCCAACGTCCTGCCCGCCATCGCAGCTGAGTTTCAGGCGTTTCTAGTATCGGGGAGTAAGGAGTTTGCGCCGAAGGTCGACGACTTGCATACAACGGCCACGGTGCACTACGGTGAGTTCTCGCGATGGGACACGCTCTACTACCAGCCGCGGTTCGAAAACAATATGAAGGAGGTAGAGTCCGTCTTCGGTCGTCTTCATCCGCTTTCGTACTACTTCGATATTTCGGACCATACCTACGACCCGAATACATACGCCGGCCCTGATCCGGTGAAGTATCTCGAAATTTCCGATGTCAATGTCGCTGATGGCAGCGTCGGAGAGGTCGAGGAAATCCTAGCGGCGGAACTGCCATCCAGGGCCACTTGGATATTGGATGAGGGCGACTTGGTTATCGGCCTAACAAGGCCGTATAGAGGCGCGATCATTGTTGTGGACAAGGAGCAAGCGGGATGGGTCGCCACGTCGGGATTCTTGGTAGTTAAGCCAAGAAAGAAGATCGTCAGCGCCGCATTCGCCCAGGCATTCCTTCGGAGCCGGTTTGGCATCATGCAAATGGAGAAGGAAATGACCGGCGGCAGTTATCCCGCTATTGGCCGATTCGAATTGATGGAACGGGTTTTGATCCCCGCCGCCAAGCCAGAGATTCAGGATCAGATAGTCAACATTCACGAAACGAAAGGCAAAAGCGTCTTTGCCGAGAAGCAACGAATTATCTCAGCGCTAGCAGAGATCGATCAGCAATCCGATCATTTGGCGGATGCGTACCAGCTCTTCATCAAGGGGCCGACTCATTGATTTGCACGTTCGACCGTGGCGTAGCGAATAAATGAGTTTCGTGTGGCTCACGCCATGAGCCACGCTGCATAGAGAATGGCGGCAGACCAAGCAAGGGAGGAATGCCATGCAAATGACTGCCGCCGATCTCGCCTACATAAAGGGCGAAGCCGCAGTACAGCCGGGAGACACGGCCGCCGACGCCTTGAAGCGCGCTGCCGAGTACGGATACCTCGCGCCCGGCGAGCGACGCACTGCCTTCGTCGAAGGCTTCGTCGCGAACTGCCCCGACAGCGCCAAGAGGGATGCTTGACGGCGTGGCTCTGATCTTCATCCGGCACGCCGAAAGCGTATCGAACGCGGGCGGCGTCACCATGCCGCACGAGGCGATTCCCCTATCCGAGCGCGGAATGCAGCAGGCGGAAACGCTGGCCGATGCGTTGCCAGCCGCGCCCGCAGCCGTGCTGGTGTCTGGCATGGTGCGGACCCATCAGACGGCGGCGCCGTACTGCGCGCGCTTCGGCGTGACGCCGCAGGAGCACGCCGGCCTCAACGAGTTCTCCATTGTCGATTCTGACCTGATCGCCGGCATGGACGGCCCGCAGCGCCGGTTATTCGTGCGCGACTATTGGGACAACCCTGATCCGCACCGCCGATGGGGCGAGAAGGCCGACACGTTCGCCGAGTTCGAGGCGCGCGTGCGTGGCTTCACCGGCGAATTGGACAGGCTGGCCGAATCCACCGTGATCTTTGGACACGGCATCTGGCTCGCTATGCTGCACTGGCTGCTGCTCGGCAAACGGGTGCGCGACGCCGACGATATGCGCGCGTTCCAGCGCTTCCGTCTTGAGTTGCCGATGCCTAACTGCGCCACATTTAGGCTTACGCGCTCCCATGCGTATGGGTGGCAGATTCGGCCCGATTCCAACGCGACGGGAGCAGCTTAATGCTATTCGGCATCCGTATTGCAGCCAGTGCGGCCCCCGAAAAGCCCATACGACAAGGCACTTGCGCAGTACGATCATTTTCGGCAATATTGCTAAAAATGATCGTACTTTGGGGCTCGACATGGCAAGACTTCAGGACAGGAATATCGTGTTGACGGCTGCGGGCCTTCAGACGCTTGCTCGCAAGCCCCTAAGCAAGGGTGAGGGAGCCGTATTGTGGCATCTGGCCTCAAGCTTGCCGGTAACCGGTGATGTTGTCTCAAAGGCTGAACTGAATGCGCTGCTGGCGCTGAGTGAGCCTCAGGTCAACCGTGCCATGAAGCATCTTTGTGAGTTGGGCTTCTTGATGCGCGGGCCGAAAATAGGCGTGTCGCATCACTACAAACTCAACCCGGTATTTATCCGAATCCTGTCTTGATGGACCAGAGGCTTCCTTTCGCCGAGCTAGTTCAGCCCATCCTTGCAGAGGGGCGCCACCTTGAGCTGCTGTCGCGAGACATCGCACTGCTCGCGACGATCAGAGACGAAATCGAGCGGAACCCCGATGGCCTTCTAACTATCCCGTATTCCGCGATCCAAGACCTTAGCAGCCGCATCGACCTGCTCGATGTGCGGGACCCGCAGAAAGCCGAACGCCGGGTAAGCGAGAGCATGACCCGGCTGCTGAATGGCGGCTGCCTGCTAAAGGCGGAGATCGCCCGCCTCCGTCTTGCCGGCGACGCTGATTACCAGATCACCTCGCTGGGCGAAGCCATCGCCGATTGGCACGTTGCGCAATCGAAATTTTCTGGCGAGCCTTTGACGGCGATCTTTAAGGTCTTCATCAGCCAGCTTGCGCGAATCGTGGAGGATGCCGAGCGCGCGGCAACGGCCGACGCTTGGCAACGGGATGTTCTGCCGCAGATGCAGCATGCTCTCCGGGACATGCTGGTGAGCATCCATCGCCACCAGAATGCACTTGATCGGCGTCATGCGGAAATGCGGGAGTTCATTCCAACGCTGCTCACGGCAAACAGCGAAGACTCCATCAACCAGTGTGAGGATCAACTTGCACAGGTAACGAAGACTATTGAAGACCTACAAGAAGCGGTGCTCAGTTCCACAAGTACCGCCTTCGCTCTGATTGACAAGATCGCTGACCTTGCCAAGCCGCATGCGCTCGTTGGCTTCGATGGCGTTTACGAAGACCTGATTCGCCGCTTGCAATCGACCGCCGCTTGGATAACGCAGCGAGCAATCGACTGGATGGAACACCATGGCGTCGTCCATACATTCCTGCGGACCATCGTTCGCGTTGATCGCCAGCGGCGCGTCACCGACGCACTGAAGCGGTCTATCGCGGACGTACCGAGGTGGTCGCTTGAAGTAGCCGATGAACCACGGTTCTGGCGAATGCGGACGGATGTCGGCAGGACGGCGCCGTCGAAGCCACCGCCGCGGGCGGCGAAAAGGCGGCCGGGGCACGCTCGTCAATTTGATGAAGTGCCGGTCGATGCGGTTCCAGAATTGCTCCTGCGCTACCTGAATGAAGACTTGGCGACGGGCGAATCCCGCGCATCACGATTGTTCGAGGCGGTCCTTCCCTCGATGCCGAATACCAATCGCGTTGCAGCCTATTACCCGTGGCTGATCGGACAGATGACACAGGCGGGGCAATTTGATGCGCGGACCCGCAACTGGCTTCGCATCACACCAACCATCGAGATTGAAGAGTTGAGGGTCACGAAATGAACTACCTGGACAGGGAATATGCCGACGTTGACCTGATTCTGCGCCGCGGCGGTCACATCAATAGGTCCGAGTTGGCGCTATATGACTGGGTGTGCCGGAATCATGATGACCTCAAGGCTCTCTACACCAACTACGGAAGCACGCTTACGCAGCACCCCGATGGATTCTTCTTCCTAACCTTGTCGGGCGGTAAGTTGCGGTCGCGCCTGCTGCCGCGGACATGCGTACACCTTGGAATGTTCATCGCGCTCAAGGCCCGCGACCCTGAAATCACACGGTCGTCTGGATGGATGGGAACCACGCAACTGCTGCATGACATCGAAACGAGCGTTCCTAAAGGCACGCTCCAGGAGGTGTACGCGCCCGGCGCCAAAGAAAACGTGGTCGACGACCGAATCAGCTTGGCAATCACCAACGCCCTAAAGGTGCTGGATGAGCTTTGCTTCATCGAACTGCGCGGTGATCGATTCCGACCACTGGAAGCCATCGGCCGGTTCGCCGAGTTTGCGCGGCACGACAACGCACCGGACGATGATGCGCGTATTCAGATGTCGATTGAGCGAGGTGTCGTGTTCCACGATGCCACCGATGGTGAAGAAATTGAGGATACGAATAATGACAGCGACGAAACCGAGAATTGATCGTATCGCGTACATCGGCTGGCGGGGTGTCGAAGGCTGCGAGGTCCTCGATCTCGACAGCGGACCATTGACCGGCCTGGTCGGGCCAACGGGCGCCGGCAAGAGCACCTTGACCATGTGTTTGGGGTACGCGCTACTGCCAGACCGGGATGCGCTCGATATACGCCCCATCTCCGAGGTGAAGGATGCGCAGAAGATAGGAATCGATACGCTGGCGGAAAGCATCGATCCCCAGTACGGCTACGGGTACGTCGTCCTCGACATCACCACAAGAGCTGGCAGCCGGCTATTGGCGGGCATTTACGTGGAAGCCGTGGACGGCAGGGCGAAGTTCACACGCTGGCTGATACGAGACCCCAAGGGTTTGACCGTGAACGCCATCATGGCGCAGGAAGACGGAGAGGATGAAACTTTCCCACACTTCCAGGAATTCAAGCGCCATTGCGCGAGTCGCGGCATCGATGTATCCGGCAGGCTCAAGGTGGGCGAATACTGCCAAGCGCTGTATGAAGCCGGAATTCTGCCATCCGGCATGTCCATGGGCCAGGACCGAAGCCTCTACGGCAGTTTGATCGAAACCACCTTCAAGGGTGGTGTCTCGGGCGACGTTGTGAAACGCCTTAAGGACTACTTGCTGCCGAAGGACACGTTGGTTGCCGACATCGTGACCGGCTTACAGGATTGCACCAACGAAGTCATCATGACGAAGAACGAGATTGCGTCGGCGGAAAAGGAATTAAATCTCCTGCAATCGACTTATGGTGTGGGAAAGGAGCTTGTGCTGCATTCGCTGCGCGCGATGATGAGCGAGACCGCAGCAATCACGGAGAGCCTTCGGCAGGGCAAGATCGAACAGGCAAACGCAACCGCTCGTCAGGATCAATTGGCGGCCGACGTAAAGCATATCGGCTCGGAAATCGAGCAGGCCGAGAAGACAAAAGCCGTGGTGCGGCAGACGGCCGTCCACGAACTCACCGAGGTCGATACCAAAGTAAAGTCTCTGCGCGAAACCCTACCAGGGCTGACCTCGTCGCTTAGAGTGGCGACAGAGAATCGGAAGACGTTCAATCAAGGGCAAAAGCATTGGCAGTCCATCGCGGGTAAAGATGCGAATCAAAGCATCGAGTGGGTTCGCGAGTCCTTGGAGGAGCGCCGGAAAAACGCGGAACGGGACGCCTTCAAAGTCGAAGCAGACATGGAAAAGCTTCAGGCGGAGAGTATGCGGCTCAATAGCGGTAGAGCTTCGATTGCTTCCGAACAGTTGGCAGACGGCACCGGCGGCAAGACGCTGGAAGACGCTCTTGGTGGGGTATCCGAGCAAGAGGCGCTATCCATCGAATTGGCCTTTTGCGGACTGACTGAAGGTGTGGTCGGCGTTACACCAGATGCTCTTGTCGGCCTGGCTGTCTCTAACGCCCTCCCCGATACATTCTGGTTGGGCGAAACAGCACCCCAGCCACGCCAACTGCGCGCTATTGGCGACTGGTATGTCGCGCCCGCAGCCGGCGGTTATGTGGCTACAAAGAAGGACCGTGCGCCTGTCTTCGGTAGTGAAGCCAGGATCGCGCGGCAGAGGGTCCTAATGAAAGAAATCGATGGACTCCGACGCAAGCATGGCGAGCATTCCAAAAGCGCAAAGGCATTCGATGAATCGCGCGCACTGCTCGACCAGCATAAGGGAGAGATCGAATTCTATTTTTCTCAACGGGATCGCGCCTTCGCCATCGACGAGGCTGTGATTCTGGCGCAGAAGACGCTGGATGCGCGCAGTGAAGAAATCAAAGGCTTGGAAACTACCCATGCCAAATTGCTGCGTGAGTTGCAGGACATCGACGATCCGTATGAAAAGCAATTGAAGGTGCTGCGAGCAGACTTGGCGGACAAGGAACAAAAAGTCCTCGCGATCAAGGATCAGTTGGCGACGCTAGCCAAAGAAATTGCAGACGACGAAAAGATGCTGGTTGCACTCAAGGAGGAAGCGGCCAACGCCAAAACCATCCTCGGCACCGACGCGGCACGATTGTTCTCGGCCGCTGATGATTTGCCAGAATTCGACGAAGGACGGCTAGTGGTCGAGCAAACTAAGCGGATTACATCGCTCGGTACGGCCCTACAGGATGAAGTACCTGGGCGGCTCGCGATCCTCCAGGATACGGACCCGGCTAATCGTCTCGCGACGTTGCGTCTGTGGCCGGTGCTCATGGAAATCGTGAGGGAGCGTGTCAGCATCGACTGCGCAGAAATTGACGGCGCGGACTTGATTCAGACGATGAAGGAACATCGCGCGACGCTCGGCAGCAAGCTGGTCACCCACCAGAACGAAGTGCGAATCAGTGCACGGAATCTCCATGCGACCATCGGTTCGAAGGCGATGACGGAGAAACGAAAGATCGACAAACTGAGCAAGCTCGGCGAAAACATTACGTTCGGGAACGTGATCGGAATCAGAATCGTTCTCGCGCCTCGCGAGGAAATGCTTTCCGTTCTGGAAAACTTCGCGGGCCAACTGTTCTCGGAGCAGAAACCCGTCGACGTAGCTCTAAAGGAATTGTTCGACGCGGCATCCGGCCGGCAGGAAGGCACCCCGTTTACCGGGGACCAGTTGCTCGACTACCGCAACTATGTCGACCTCTCCATCGAGGCGTGCCGGAAGGGCTCGGGATGGGCACCGGCCGCATCACTATCTGGCGGGGAGTCTATCGGCTGCGGCTTGGCGCTAGCGCTGATGCTGACGCGTTCAATCGCCGCGCGAGGTGAGATAAAGGTTGACCAGATATGCCCCCTGTTCGCGGTCGACGAGGCTCATCGACTCGACGGCCCCGGTCATGCCGTGGTGGTCGACTTCGCCAAACGAGAGAACTTCCAAGTAATTGTTGCTGCGCCCGAGCTGACCCCAAGCTATAGCTGCATTCTCTACGCTCTAAGTCGGGTCTTCCCGCCCCATGTTCCCCATGAGCGCCTGATAGTGCGCGGTATTAAGGTGGCCGCGTGATCGATCCGCTGGAAATAGCGTCCCTCGGTCGCCTGTTGGAGAACGGCTTAATCAAGCTCGTTGCTCGCAATGGACAGCTAATCACACGCTGGCAGACGGCGCGGTGGATTGAGCCCGGTGGCCGAAAGGGTGAATGGCGGGCGCGCGCAGAGATGCTGTCCCAAATCGAAGGGCGAATATCGGCGCTGGCGCCATCTTGGCGCGAGGATTTTGAATTCCTCCGGTCGATGGCACTTGACCCTTTCGATCCGCGTGTCGTTGAAGCGCTTCCCGTGCTTAGGCGCCAGCGAACCGTCACGGGGTTGGTTAACCGCCGGAACTGGAATGCCGCTGCCGGGCTGGGACCTAAGCATGCGCCGCAGACGGAATCGTCGGCGATCCTCACGCGCGATTGGATCGTTCGATTCCGGCCGAATCAGGGGTTGCGGGCGCAAGTGGGCGAGGGAGAATTGGATCTCGACCAGATGGCGTTGCTACTTACTGAATGTGCGCTGCCGGAGCGGTTATGGCTGAAGTTCAGCGCTTTCACCGGCACGCTGCCGAGACTTGTCATGACATGCGAAAACCTGGGTGCATACGTTGATCTGCCATTGCCGCGCTCTGCAATGGCAATCTTTTCGCCTGGCGCTGACATCGAAGCCGCTGCCGCGCTTCTCAATGCTCTGCCGCACGCGAGATGGATTCACTTTGGCGACATTGATCCAGATGGATTGCAGATTGCCGAGAGTTTGGGACGGGAAACCGGCAGGGCCGTTGAGTTCTATGTCCCGTCGTTTGCAGAAGAATATTTACCCGGTCGCCCAACTGAAACTCCTTGGAAAGATATTCCTGATCGTCCGATATTCCGCGAGTTGAAGCGGACACAGAAGCGCATCTTCCATGAGGTGTTCATGTTGGATAACCGGTTACCGGGTGACCTAATCGAGTTAGCTGCTGCCTGCTCCTGAAACTTCGACTGTCAACCATTCCAATTGCCACCCGTTATTCGATGAAGGTCCTCGAAATCCAATTAACCCATCATGTCTTCCGCTGCCCTCAGTAATCTCTACTGTTGCAGACCAACCGCTCCGGTCTGGTTCGGCAGCCGCCTGTTCGTTCATTCCGAACGACCGGCCACGCGAATTACCTGCTGACCCCAGCAAGGCAATTCTCATCCCGGCGCCGCCGGGACCCCAACAGCGGCCTAGCCGCTCCAATGCGTGATGGAAATGACAGGCATGAGATTCACCCTTTACTCCGATCTGCATCTCGAACTCTTGAACGAGCCCTGGCAGCCTCCTGCGCTTGACGTCGACATCGTGATCCTGGCCGGCGACATCGGCAAGCATACGCATGGCCTCGAATGGGGGGCCGACGCCTTCCGGCAGGCGCCCGTCTCGCCCGACATCCTGTACGTCACCGGCAACCACGAGTATTACGGCGCGCACCTTGGGCTGCTCGACGAGCTTCGCAATCCGCGATGGGCGAGGATGGGTGTGCGCTTTCTGGAGCGGAACGTCGTCGAGGAATCCGGCGTCCGCATTCTCGGCTGCACGCTTTGGAGTGCCTTCAACCTCTACGGCGCCGACACTATGGAGGCCGCGATGGACGACGCCGAGCGCGGCATCAACGACTATTGGACCATTCACGCGCGAGGCGGCAAGCTGCTATCGGCGCGCGATACGCTGCGCTTGCACCGCAAGGCCGTGGGCTGGCTCGATACCGAACTTAGTAAACCGTTCGACGGCAAGACCGTTGTCGTGACGCATTTCGCGCCGCACCGCGGCTGCGTCGCTCCACAGCATCAGGGCAGCGAGGTATCGCCGTACTTCGTCACCGATCTCGCTTGGCTGATGGAGAAGCATCGGATCGATGTCTGGTGCCACGGCCACACACATACGAACAACGATTTCGTGACCGAGAACGGCTGTCGCGTCGTCAGCAATCAGCGCGGATACGCGAACGAGATCGCGACCAGCGGATTTAAGCCAAACCTCGTGATCGAGGTCTGAGCGATGATCCGCGTCTTCTTCGATACCGAGTTCACTGATCTCGCAGCCGACGCGAAGCTGATCTCCATCGGCATGGTGGATGAAACCGGCGAACGGTCCTTCTACGCCGAACTGACCGATACCTACCATCCCGACGACGTAAGCGAATTCACCGCATCCGAAGTCTTGCCGCACCTCGAAGGCGGCTTGGCGCAAATGACGAAGGACGAGCTACGCAAACGCCTCACCGCTTGGCTGGAAGCCTTCGGCGAGCCGGTGCAACTCGCGACGGACAGCTTGGCGTGGGACTGGCCCTGGCTGCACCAAATCTTCCGGGTTCTGACCGTCGCGCCGGCATGGCCGAGCAATCTTCTTCCGGCGCCGCTCCTGCTGACGATGAACTACCTCATCGACTTCGACAAGTTCGAGCCGGCCGTCGAGCAGGCATTCGCTGATGGCCTGCGCCGGCATCATGCGCTGGACGACGCCAAGGCGAATCGCCTGGGCTGGATCGCCGCGGGCGGCGACATCGACAAGGCCGCGCCATGAAGCTGGGAGACCTGCAAGGCGTTCGTCGCATCGAGGATATTCCATTCGCCGGCATCCTTTGGGACGCCGACAGGCGGCCGGTCGTGTTCGATTCCATCGTGCCGGGGTTGGACCTGATGATCTGGAATACGCCGCAACCTGGCGTGCCGGATGCGACCTCTGCCGAGATTCGGGAAGCCGTGCTGCTCGCGCTGGCGCATGCCATTGAGAACGCCGGTACGGCCGGCGCCGCCGTGTATGAGTTTGCGGGCTACACGATGTTCGCGTTCGCGACGGCGGATCGGGATCGGATGATTGCTCAGATGAGCGTTAAACCGCTGCTGGCCGCAACCGGTTCGTAGATAAGGAGGAAGCGATGGCGGTCGATTGGAAGGAAGTGAATCGAAGGACGAGGGAGCAACTGGCGGCCGAGGGTTTGGACGAAAATTGCCTGCCCATCGCCAAGTCGGGCGAGGCGCCTGGCGAGCCCTTGACCCGTGAAGTCATCGAACGGATGTTCACGCCGAGCGCCGCGTACCTCGCACGCGCGGCGGAAAACGAGAAAGATTAGGTCGTAGTGGTATCGCGGGCCCGCAACTTCACGGGCAAAGGAAAGTCGACAGCCTGACACTTGCAACGTGAGGGCTTGCCATGGTGAAGTTCATTGCCGGTTTCGTGGTGGGTATCGCGACCGCAGCCGCAGTATCCGCGTTCGCCGCCCAACTGGTCGGAGACGATGGGTACCTAGCGGGATGGTCGGTCACGGTCGGCGGCGAAGAGGTTTGCGCTGATCCATACGTCTGGACTTCGACCAGAGAAATCGAATGTGACTGACTAACCAGCATCCGCGTAAGTCGTTGTTATGACAATGTGCGGCTGCTACATAATTCCG
>DAIDAU010000015.1 GCA_027310465.1 Rhodocyclaceae bacterium | reverse complement strand
GCATCGAGCTGCAGGTACTTGCGCCATTCGAATCCGCCGCCCTGGTCGACGATGGTGAAGCGCACGCCGCCGGGAACCCGCTCCGCGACGATGCTGGCGGTGCGGTCGCGGAATTCGGGAAGCCGGCTGCGGCGCTCCACTTCGGCTTCCCAGCGGTCCTCGCGCTGCAGCAGGCTCTTGTCCTCGTAGCCGATGCCCAGGTTGCCGTGCTCGATGGCGTTCATCATGAGCTCGGTGAGGCCGATCACGGCGATCTCCGGCTCGGGGCACAGGTGCGCGAGCAGGGCGGCGAGGCCGTTCGCCTCGGCCATGGTGCGGAAGCGGAACTCCGCCTTGACGGTGAGCCTCAGCGCGTCGCTCTGTCCGCGCACGCGGTGCATCGCGTCTTCGCGCGCCGCGGCGTCGGCCAGCGCCGCGCGCACGATGGTGAGCAGCGCCTCGGGCGCGTAGGGCTTGGTCATGTAGTAATAGACGCCGGACCGGATGCCTGCGGCGACCTGCTCGACGGTAGACGCGGCGGTCTGCATGATCACCGGCACGTCGCGGTAGCGCGGCTCCGTCTTCAGCCGGTCCATCAGCCCCATGCCGTCGAGGCGCGGCATCATGCGGTCGAGGATGATCAGGTCGAAGGGCGCGGCGGCGCTGCGCAGCTTCTCCCAGGCATCCTCGCCGTCCTCCGCCATATCGACGTGATAGGCGACGTCGTCGAGGCAATCGGCGATGACGGCGCGATTCAGCGGCTCATCGTCGACGACCAGGATGCGATAGGAGCGCATGGAGAACTATGCACAGATTCTGTGGATTACCCTGTGGAAATCCCGCGGATAGCCGAAAAACCTCCCGCCGCGGGCGAGGTCCGGCGGCGGCGATTAATTCTTAGGCAGCGAGCGTCTCGACGACCCACTTGGTGACGGTGCCGGTCGCATCCGCGCAGCGCTTGCCGCACGCCGCCTCGAAGGCCTTGTATTCCTCGGGGTCCCACATGTCGTAGTTGCGTCCGGTGAACTGGTACTGCAACTCCTTGCAGGTGACGCCGCCGAATTCCTCGCGGAAACGCTCGGTGAGCTCGTGCGCCTTCCTGAAGCTGTTCATGCAGAGGCCCTTGGCGAACTTGTCGTGGTCGCGGCCGTACTTGGCCGAGAGCGCCATGAGGCCACCGACCAGCGCGCCGCAGATGCCGTCGCCGGAGAGGCCGCAGCCGCCGGAAAGCCCGTGGCTCGCCTTGATCGTCTGGTCGTCGACGATGCCCACCGTTTCCTGCACCGTCGCGAGCACGCATTGCGGACAACAGCCGTAGGAGAGTTCGTACTTCAATGCCTTCTCGTACGCTTGCTCCGCGAGCGCCTTCCTTGCATCGTCGTTCATCGCCGAGTCCTCCCTATTAGTGCGGACTAATATACACCCGCTTGGTGATAGTATGCCGCGACTCCCTGAACCTTCTCCAAGAGATTCTTTTTATGTGCGGCATCGCCGGCGAATTCCGGTGGGACGGAAGCCCGGCGGACATGGGCGGCATCGAGCGGATGTGCGAGCGGCTGGCGCGGCGCGGCCCCGATGCCGCGGGAACCTGGCAGGACGGCGCCATCGTCTTGGGCCATCGCCGCCTCGCCATCATCGACTTGTCCGAGCGCTCGCGCCAGCCGATGGTCGACGCCGGGCTCGGCCTCGCCCTGGTGTTCAACGGCACCATCTACAACTATCCCGAGCTGCGCGCCGTGCTGCTCGGCCGCGGCCATCGCTTCAAGTCGGACGGCGATACCGAAGTGATCCTGCGCGCCTATGCCGAGTGGGGCGAGGCCTGCGTCGAGCGGCTGCACGGCGCCTTCGCCTTCGCCATCTGGGACGGCCGCGCGCGCTCGCTGTTCCTGGCGCGCGACCGCCTCGGCATCAAGCCGCTGTACTTCGCGCAGGACGGCGGGCGCTTCCGCTTCGCCTCCAACGTCCAGGCGCTGCTGGCCGCGGGCGGCGTCGATACCGCCATCGATCCGGTGGCGCTGCATTGCCAGTTCACGCTGCACGGCGTCGTGCCGCCGCCGCACACGCTCCTGCGCGGCGTGCGCAAGCTCGAGCAGGGCACCACGCTGCGCATCGATGCCGACGGCCGGGCGACGCAGCGCCGCTACTGGCGGCTGCATGCGGCGCGGTCCGGCCGATCCGGCGCGCCGCTGACCGAGCGGCAATGGACCGAAGAGATCCATGCCGCGCTGCGCTGCGCCGTGAAGAAGCGCCTCGAGATCGCCGACGTGAAGGTCGGCGTGCTGCTCTCGGGCGGCCTCGACTCGTCGCTGCTGGTGGCGCTGCTGGCCGAGCAGGGCGTCAGCGATCTGATGACGTTCTCGATCGGCTTCGAGCACCAGCCCGAGGAGGAGGGCGACGAATTCCGCTACTCGGATGCCGTCGCCGAGTACTTCGGCACGCGCCATCACAAGTACGTCATCGACAACAGCGAAGTGCTGCGGCGCCTGCCGGAGGCGGTCGACTGCATGGCCGAGCCGATGGTCAGCCAGGACGTCGTCGCCTTCTATCTGCTGTCCGAACAGGTCGCGCACACCGTCAAGGTGGTGCAGAGCGGGCAGGGCGGCGACGAAGTGTTCGGCGGCTACAGCTGGCACCAGGCCATGGCGGCGGAAGACGGCGTGCCGCCGCTGGAGCGCTTCCGGCACCACTACTTCGACCGCGATCACGCGGAGTACCTGCAGATGGTCGCGCCGCAATACGCCGGCGAAGACCATGCCGCGGCGCTGCTGGCGCAGCAGCTCGACGCGCCCTATGCCGACGGCTTCGTCGACCGGATGCTGCGGGCCGAAGCGACCTTCCTGATCACCGACGATCCGGTCAAGCGCGTCGACAACATGACGATGGCCTGGGGCCTCGAAGCCCGCGTGCCCTTCCTCGACCACCACCTCGTCGAACTCGCCGCCGCCATGCCGCCGGAACTCAAGCTCGGATCGGGCGGAAAGCACGTCCTCAAGCGCATCGCGCGCGGCCTCGTGCCCGACTTCGTCATCGACCGGCCCAAAGGCTATTTCCCGGTGCCGGCCTTGAAGTACGTGCGCGGGCCGTTCCTCGAATTCATGCGCGACATCCTCGACTCGCGGGCCTGCCGCGAACGCGGCGTGTATCGGCGGGATTACGTCGAGAAGCTATTGGCGGAACCGGAGAGCCACTTCACGCGGATTCAGGGAAGCAAGCTGTGGCATCTGGCGTTGATGGAGTATTGGTTGCAGCGGAACGTCGACCGCTAGAAGGTGTCGTGGCATCGCCCGAGGCAAGCTTCTGGCGCCCAAGTCAGGAATCGAACCTGAGACCTACCGCTTAGGAGGCGGTCGCTCTATCCACTGAGCTACGAGGGCGAGGCGCGTATTGTAGCGTCAGACGGCCATCCGGAAGGCGGTGACTGCGCCGGCGAGGCCACCGAAGAACATCGCGAGATGGGCGAACGACCACCAGCGGTAGCGGCGCGAGAGCTTGTCGGGCGGCAGGCTGGAGATCAGGTAGAGGCGGCCGTCCTCGGGGCGGCGCAGGGTGTTGATGGCCGGCGCAGCCGCGGCTTCGTCCTCCATGCGCTGGGCTTCGCGGCGCGCCTGGGCGCGCGCGAGTTCCCATTCCTTCATGTCGAACTCGCCGTTGCCGTCGAGGTCGAAGCGCCTGAGCAGTTCCTGCGGCTGCTGCTTCCATTCGGCCAGGATCGCCTTCATCGCTTCGTCGCGGCCGACGCCGAGGTCGACGCCGTTCCTGGTTTGGAATTGGCCGAGCGCGTAGATGCGTTCGTCATGGAGCAGCGTCCATTCGGTGTAGCGGTGGTCGAATTCGGTCCAGCATTCCTTCTGCGCCGTCTGGATGTCGGCGCCCGCCGGATCGACCAGGCATTCGCCGGTGCCGTCGTCGATGATGAAGGAGTCGTCGGACTCGCCCGACGACTCGGTTTCCCAGTTGTCCTTGCGGCGGCGCTCGACGAGGTAGCGGAACCAGAGGCAATGCACGTGCCGCAGCGGCGAGATCAGCGGTTCGCCCGTCAGCGGCCGGCCGCGGCCGAGGACTTCCGCATAGCCCTGCGCGGCGGAGACGATCTTCGACGTCGGCGTGTCGTCGATGGCGCGCGCGCGGCGGTAGGTCGACATCCAGGCGAACAGGCTGACGAGGGCGAACAGGCCGGCGCAGAAGGTCCAGCCCAGCGGCGTGTCGATCTGGGCGCCGAGGCCGAGCAGCAGGAGCTGCGCGCCCGAGGTGAGAAGGCGGCCGTATTCACGCCGCAGGTCGAGGACAGGCGCCACGCCCTAGCCGAACAGCACCTTCATGTCGACGTCGGCCTTCTCGACCGACGAGAATTCGAGCAGCGGCTTGGCGTCGAAGCCGAACGCCTGGGCGATGATGAGGCTGGGGAACTGCTCGATGCGCACGTTGTTGATGTTGGCCGCTTCGTTGTAGAGCTCGCGGCGGTCGGCGATGGCGTTCTCGAGCGAGGTGATGCGGCCCTGCAACTGCATGAAGCTCTGGTCGGCCTTGAGTTCGGGATAGTTCTCGGCGACGGCGAAGATCTGCCCGACGCCGGCGCGCAGCTGCGCTTCCGCCTGCCCGAGCGCCTGGATGTCGCCGCGCTCGCGCGCCGCCTGCACGCGGGAGCGCGCCTCGACGACGCGCTGCAGGGTGGTCTGCTCGAACTGCTTGTACTGCTTGCAGGTCTCGACCAGCTTCGGCAGCTCGTCGTGGCGCTGCTTGAGCAGCACGTCGATGTTGGACCAGGCGCGCGCCACGGCGTGCTTGACTTGCACCAGGCCGTTGTAAAGCATGACGCCGTAGACGAAGACGACCAGCGATGCACCGAGAAACAGGATGGACCCCACTCCCATGACGACCTCCCCGAACGATGAGTGCGGGCGCCATGATACGGCAAACGGACGTCAGGCTGCGCTATTGCGGCTGGCCGCGGCTTCTGTTTCCGGTTCCGGCACGCCGACGCGCTCCTTCACGGCATCCTCCTTGAGGCGCAGCAGCTCGCCGATGGCCTTGTAGTCGTCGGGCAGCGCGGCGTCGTCCCAGCCGTTGGCGGAATGACGGGCCAGGTCGACGGCCAGCTTGACGTTGCGCACGCGCGGATGCTCGGCGTGCTCGGGGTCCATCAGCTTGGTGAGCAGCTCGGGCAGCTTCCACTCCTGCGCCAGCGCCAGCTTGACCTGGTAGAGCGCGACGCCGTACACCGCGGACTGGATATTCACCGAGCGCAGCGTGCGGTCGCGCATCTGGCGGTCCTTGACCTCGGTGGCGAGCGCCGGCGCGAAGCACCACATGAGGATCTCGGCGAAGTCGTGCAGCAGCGTGGCGACGATCACTTCGTCGGTGTTGAGGTCGCGCCGCTGCACCGCCCAGTCGCGCGCCCAGGCGACCGCCCGGCGCGCGCGCGCGATGACCTTGAGCAGGCCCAGCAGCGCCTTCGGGTGGTCCTTGAGATGGTCCTCGACGAGCGGCAGGTTGCGGAAGGCGGTGAAGAACGGCCCGATGCCGATCATCATCAGCGCGCGTTCGATCGTCGTGATGTCGGTGGCCTGGCGCTTGCCGCGGTTCTGCTCGATGAACGCCAGCACGCGCAGGGTCATCAGCGGGTCGTGCAGGATGACCGCCGACAGCTTGCGGCCATTGACGTTCTCGGCGTTGTCGCGCAGCTTCTCGAGCTCCGCGGCGGTGTGCCGGAGCACGGGCAGCTCGGCGGTCCGGTAGAACGCCAGCCAGCCCTCGAGATCGCTGATCCGGTTGCTGACGAACGTCGGCGGGGCTTGCGGCGGAGTGTTCATGGCGGGATTCTGGCCGGCGCGGCCCGGGCGGGAACCCGGAGAAACGCCTGCCGCTTGGAGTTATGTTCCCTTGCTCTGGCTGGGCTTCCCCGCTAGAATACACGGTTTTCCAACCTTGCCCTACCCGTACGCATGCGGGAGGGATTCATAGCCAAAAGGAGATTGCATGCGCCATTACGAAATCGTTTTCATCGTCCATCCTGATCAGTCCGAGCAGGTGCCGGCGATGATCGAGCGCTACAAGACGCTCGTGACCAGCCGCAACGGCGGCATCCACCGCCTCGAGGACTGGGGCCGCCGCCAGATGGCCTACCCGATCCAGAAGGTGCACAAGGCCCACTACGTCCTGATGAACATCGAGTGCGACGGCGAGACGCTGGCCGAGCTCGAGAACGCCTTCAAGTTCAACGACGCCGTGCTGCGCCACCTGACGGTCAAGATGTCCAAGGCCGTGGCGACGCCTTCGCCGATGATGAAGGAAGAGAAGGCGAAGTCGCTGACCGCTGCGCCGGCGGCCGAACCCAAGGCGGAACAACCCGCTGCCGCGGCCTGAGACTGACGCGGCACCGGGCTGAGCAATGAGGGCGGCCAACCGGCTCAGCATCGCCGGAAAGCTGCTGGAGCGAGGGGCCTTGCGCTACACGCCCGCCGGAGTGCCCGCCATCGAATTCCGCCTCGCTCACGAGTCGGAACAGATCGAGGCGGAAAAGCCGAGACGGGCCGAATGCGAAATCGCCTGCATCGCTCTGGGATCCTCGGCGCTGCTGCTCAAGGACGCCGCTCCCGGCGACGCCATGGAACTCGAAGGGTTCCTCGCCGCGAAGAGCGTCAAGAGCCGAAGCCCCGTGCTGCATGTGACGAACATCGAATTTATTGAAGGAAACTGAAAATGGCTTTCAAACCGAAAAGCAAGATGGCCGGCAAGAAGAAGGACGACAAGGGTCGCAGCCTGTTCAAGCGCCGCAAGTTCTGCCGCTTCTCCGCGGAGAAGATCGAGTACATCGATTACAAGGACATCGACATCCTCAAGGACTTCATCGGCGAGAACGGCAAGATCATGCCGGCCCGCATCACCGGCACCAAGAGCGGCTACCAGCGCCAGCTGTCGACCGCCATCAAGCGCGCCCGCTTCCTGGCGCTGATGCCCTACACCGACCTGCACCAGTAAGAGGAGACCGCCATGCAAGTGATTCTGATGGAGAAGGTGGTCAACCTCGGCGGCCTCGGCGACGTGGTCAAGGTCAAGGACGGCTACGCCCGCAATTACCTGATCCCGCAAGGCAAGGCCAAGCGCGCCACCGAAGAGAACAAGAAGTTCTTCGAAGGCAAGCGCGCCGAACTCGAGAAGGCCCAGGCCGAGAAGCTGTCCGCCGCGCAGGAGAAGGCCGGCAAGCTGGAAGGCCAGCGCGTCGAGATCGCCCGCAAGGCCGGTGTCGACGGCCGCCTGTTCGGCTCGGTGTCGAACATCGACATCGCCGAAGCGCTCAAGGCCCAGGGCATCGAAGTGGACAAGGCGGACATCCGCCTGCCGCAAGGCCCGTTCAAGATGATCGGCGAGAACGAGGTCGAGGTCGGCGTGCACACCGACGTCACGGCGAAGATCACGGTCGCGGTCGTAGCCGAACAGTAGGCC
>DAIDAU010000401.1 GCA_027310465.1 Rhodocyclaceae bacterium | reverse complement strand
GATCGGAGACTCCCAGCAGTTCTCCCAGGCCACGTTGAGACAGCCCCATCTCCTTTCTGAGAAAGCGCACTTCGGCGCCGGTAAGCTTGGGTTTGTTGGCGAGCGCTTGTGCGATTGCGCGATGAAGGCCATCGACGTCGCGAATGGAAATGCCCTCGCCGTACTTCGTCTTCCTGGCGGTATAGCCATTCGCCAGCCAGACATTCGTCAGGCCGCTCTCTGTGTAGTGGTATCCGTTTTTCATCGCCTACTCCTCAATCCATCACTGTCACGACTACCGCCAGTTCGCCGTCTTCCTGCCGTTCGATGGCCACCGCCACCCGAACGACGTCGCCCGCACATTGATGCTCGACGGTTGCCTTCCAATCGCCATGAATCGTCGGATGTGCCGGCTCGGCGATGTGGCCAAGCCTCAGGCATTGAACGATCTGGCGCATGTTGATGCGACGCTGGCGCATGCGCTGCCTTGCGTGCTGCGTCAGGACGATGCGATCAGTGTCCTGGCAGATGCTCCGCAGCCTTTTCACAAAGCCAGCGTCGCTCAACTGAATCGGTTTGACCGTCCCCATACCCATAAAGTTTATGGGTTTCTGGCCGCATGTCAATTGCCGCTGCCGGTCCCGGTTGCAGTCGTACTCCGCGCATCGCGATTGTGTAACAAATGGGATACATTTTTCTCGTAAAAGCTATCCAAACGACGGACAGCAACCTCGCGCTGGAACTGGCGCAGCAGTTGTGAAGAGACGATGATGACGAAGCTCAAGACCAAGCGCTGGGATTCGGCCGAGCATCTCACGAACGACGAGGAGATCGCCGCCTATATCGATGCGTGTCTGGAGGAAGCTGGCGACGACGCGGCGTTCATCGCTCACGCTCTCGGCGTCGTGGCGCGTGCGAAGGGCATGACCCAGCTGGCAAAGGACACGGGGCTTGGCCGCGAAAGCCTGTACAAGGCGCTGTCCGGAGAAGGCAACCCGAGCTTCGCCACGATCCTCAAGGTGATGCACGCTCTCGGCGTAAAGCTGCACGCACAGCCTACCTAGGGGCAGACTATCGCGTCAGGTTGCACCAGCGGCCCCCGCGGTCCGCTGCGGATCGAGGCGGCATTCGACCCTGCTCCCATCCTCGAAGTTCGCGCCCGAAAGGAGTAGTCGAACCGGGTAATTTGAAGAACGCGCGGCGATGGTCACAATGCCTCGGCACAAGTTCCGGCAGGGACGACCGATGGAGGAGACCAATGGACGCGCATACCGAAGTCGACATTCCCCCTCGCGACGCCGAGGGTTATCTGATCGAGCCCGACGAATGGGACGAAGGCGTGGCGGAAATCATCGCCGGCGAGATCGGG
Organism: Rhodocyclaceae bacterium; assembly: GCA_027310465.1. Classification (GTDB taxonomy): domain Bacteria; phylum Pseudomonadota; class Gammaproteobacteria; order Burkholderiales; family Rhodocyclaceae; genus Nitricoxidireducens. The sequence goes on along the minus strand of DAIDAU010000401.1, from coordinate 396 downwards.
CTTGCGCTGGCGGACGATCACTGGGACGTGATCCGCTTCATGCGCGGATTCTTCGAGGAGCACCGCGTCGCCGCCGATGCGCGCTTCGTCATCAAGCATCTCGACGGCCGCTATCCGGGCGAAGGGCGCAGCCGGCTGTTCGAACTGTTCCCTTACGGCTACGTCGCGCAGGCCTGCAAGATCGCCGGGATGAAGCGCCCGCGCGGCTGGAGCACCGGCTGAGAGAGGATCGCGCGCGCGTCCCGCCGCGCCGGAGGCGGGGCGACGCTTCACCCCTGGCAGCGAAACTGCCCTGGTGGCATCATGGCCTCTGCGGTGCCGCCGCGCCGAATTTTGCGCGACGGATCGAGTCTTACTGGCGGCACGGTTGCTCGCGTGCGCAACCCGCCTTCGCTC
>DAIDAU010000513.1 GCA_027310465.1 Rhodocyclaceae bacterium | reverse complement strand
ACGTGGTGCTGCGCGGCGGCTGGCTCGACGGCCTGCTGGCCGGCATCACGCTCGCCATGAGCCTGCTGCCGCAGGAATTCCCCGTCATCCTGATCATCTTCCTGGCGCTGGGCGCCCGGCGCATCGCGCGCGCCGGCGTGCTGACGCGGCGGCTGTCGGCCATCGAGACGCTCGGCGAGACCACCGTGCTGTGCGTCGACAAGACCGGCACGCTCACCGAGAACCGCATGGCGGTCGCGGCGCTGTCCGCCGGCGGCCAGGTCCTGGGCATCGAGCGCGAGGGCCAGCTGGCCGATCTGCCGGAACCCTTCCACGAGCTCATCGAATACGCCGTGCTGGCCAGCGAGATCGCGCCGCACGATCCGATGGAACAGGCGTTCCACCGGGTCGCGCGCCAGCACCTGGCGAACACCGAGCACCTGCATCCCGACTGGTCGCTGGCGCGCGAATACGAACTGTCGCCGGACCTGATGGCGATGTCCCACCTGTGGCGGATTCCCGATCGCGCGCACCAGGCCGTGGCGACGAAGGGCGCGCCGGAAGCCGTCGTCGACCTTTGCCATCTCGAGGAAGCCGCGCGCCGGCGCGTGCTCGCCGAAGCGGCCGACATGGCGCATCGGGGGCTGCGCGTCCTCGGCGTGGCGAAGGCCGCCCATCGCGGCGGCAGCTGGCCGGCGATCCAGCACGAGTTCGACTTCGAGTTCATCGGCCTCGTCGGACTCGCCGATCCCCTGCGCCGCGAGGTGCCGGCGGCCATCGCCGAATGCCGCGGCGCCGGCATCCGCGTCATGCTCATCACCGGCGACCATCCGCGTACCGCGCAGGCGATCGCCCGCAGCGCCGGCATCGCCACCGAGCGGGCCGTCGCCGGTGACGAGCTCGCCGCCTTGACGCCGGCCGAGCTGGGCGCGCGCCTGCGCCACGACTGCGTCTTCGCCCGCGTGGCCCCCGAGCAGAAGCTGCGCATCGTCGAAGCGCTGAAGTCGCAGGCGGAAGTCGTCGCCATGACGGGCGACGGCGTGAACGACGCGCCGGCGCTGAAGGCGGCGCACATCGGCATCGCCATGGGCAAGCGCGGCACCGACGTGGCGCGCGAAGCGGCCGACCTGGTGCTGCTGGAAGACGACTTCGGCGCCATCGTCCGCGCCATCGCGCTGGGCCGGCGCATCTACGCCAACCTGCGCCAGGCGATGATCTACACGCTGGCGGTACATGTCCCGATCGTCGGGCTCACGCTGCTGCCGCTGCTGTTCGGCCTGCCGCCGGTGCTGGCGCCGATCCACATCGCCTTTTTCGAGCTCGTCATCGATCCCGCCTGCTCGATCGTCTTCGAGGCCGAGGAAGGCGCCGGCGACGCGATGCGCCAGCCGCCGCGCGACCCGAGGCAGCCGCTGGTGAGCATGCGGCATATCGCGCTGAGCCTGATGCAAGGCGGCGTCATCGCCGTCCTCACGCTGGCGATCTATGCCGGATTCATCAAGGGCGGCATCGCGGCGGACGCAGCGCGCACCGTGACCTTCATCGCACTGGTCGCCGCCAACAGCACTCTGATATTCAGCAGCCGCTCGCCGGCCGCCGGCATCGCCGGCGCATTGCGCGGCGTTTCGCCGACCGCGCTCTACGTGATCGGCGCCACGGCCGCGGCGCTCGTCGCCGTGACGGCCATCCCGCCTGTCGCGGCGGCCTTCTCCTTCACCCGCATCGAAGC
>DAIDAU010000496.1 GCA_027310465.1 Rhodocyclaceae bacterium | reverse complement strand
GGCGGCACCAGCACGTTGTCGAAGCCGTGCAGCGACTGCTCGACGCCGGCCGTCTCCGCCTGCACCGCGGCAAGCTCCTCGCGGTTCGGCTCGTCGGGGTCCTTGAGCTGCGCGCGCATCGCGGCGACCTGCGCCTGCAGGTTCTGCAGTTCGGCCTTGTGCTTCGCCACCTGCTTCTGCAGCGCCCCGGCGCGCTGCTGCGCCGGGTCGATCCATACGGTGTAGCCGCCCATGCCGATGACGAAGACCGCCGCCACCGCCACGCTGATCCGCTCGCGCGGCTGCATCGCGGCGAACTTCGCGGCGAGGGTTGCCCAGCGCGCCTTCATCGCTTGCCCCCCATCGATCGCGCCGCATCGGACGGCAGCAGGTCGGCGAGCTTCTGCGGCTCGCTCGGCGCGTCGCCGGACAGCGGCGCGGCCGTGGCCGCGACCGGCGCGGGAATCAGCGTGAATTCGAGGAAGGGCGCCGGCTGCGATGGGGCGGACGGCGCGCCGGCGGCGCCCGATCCTTGCGCCTTGCCGTCCGGCGATTCCGCCTTTCCGGCCTCGATCTTCAAGGCGGCGAACGCACGCCCGCGGAAGGCCTTCTCGTTGTTGAGCCGGGCGATGTAGTCGGGCAGCAGCGACGCGTCCGTCATGCGGCCGTGAATCTCCATCGACGCGCCGCCGTCGCCGATGTTGAAGCTCGTCAGCCACAAGCCCTTCGGTGCCTGGCGCGCGAAGCCGCGCAGGTATTCGGCGAAGCTCCGCGACTCCGCGCCGACGCCCTTCTTCAGCGCGGCGAGAACGTCGCGCCGCAGGCGCAGGCGCTTGCGCGCGGCCGCCAGCTCCGCCTCCAGCCGCGCATCCGGCTTCGCGCTCGCCGCCTGCTTGCCGAGCGCGACAATCTGATCCTGCAAGCCCTTGACGGCCGGCGCCAGCTCCCGGCTCTCGGCCTCCAGCGTCGCCAGCTGCGTCCGCGCCGCCGCGCCCCAGCCGCCCACCGCCAGCAGCAGGACGCCGCAGCCGGCGGCGAGGTTGGCCGCCGTCAGCCATTCGCGCTTGCGCAGCAGCGCCGGATCGTAGAGATTGATCTGCTGGCTCATGACGCCGCCCGGCCGCCCGAAGGCGTCATGCGCCCCCCCGTGGGGGGCAGCGAACGAATGTGAGCGTGGCGGGCCATCATGATGCGGCCTCCTCGCGCAGCGCGGCGCCCAGCGCCAGCAGCGCATCCGCCTGCCGCTCGGGATCCGCCAGGCCGGGGGCGCGCGCCAGGTCGAAGCCTTGCGCCAGGTCGAGCAGCGCCACCGGCTGGTAGAGGTTGCCCTTCAGGTACTCGACGAAGGCCGCCGCGCCCGGGATCGGCGCGACCAGCAGGCGCGTCAGCGTGATGAAGCTGTAGTTGCGGTCGAAGTTGTCGAGCGAGCGCTGCACGTCGAGCAGCACGCGCTCGAAAATCCCGCCGGGCGCGTCGCCGCCGGGCGCGGCCAGCTCCTTCATGCTGCCGTCGATGTGGCGCGTCGCGTACAGCTCGCCGCGGTAGGTGAAGGTCAGCCGGCCGCCGTCGGCATCGAACGCCAGCAAGGCCAGCCCGCGGTTCTCCTCCTCGAACAGCGCCGCCACGTTGCGCTGCGCCAGGTCCGGAATGTCGATCGCCGCCAGCGGAATCTGCGCGTCCTGGAACAGCCAGACGCGCGGCGCCAGCGCCGCGTGGCTCGCGGCCACCGCAAACACCTGCGGCCCGCGCGCGCCGCTGCCCTGCGCGACGGGAATGTCCAGCACATCGACGCCGGCCTGCTCGACCGCGAAGCTCACCATCTCCTTGATGCGCCAGCGCACCGCGTCGCGCCGCTCCTCCAGCGGCACCTGCGGCGCCTCGAGCTGCACCATCTGGTACTCGTTGTGGCGCAGCAGCGTCGTGCAGCGGCGCCCGCGCAGCCGCGGGCGCAGCCGCTTGAGCGCGTCGAGCTCCGGCCCGTCGAACGCAATGGACTCCCAGTCGCCGACTTCCGGGCGCCCGTCGGCGCCGTGCCGCACCGCCGCGATGTCGATCCGCCCCGGGAAGAAGATGACTGAAGTCCAGTTGTCGTCGGTCTGCTGGCTGCGTCGTGGCCAAATCACCGTCGAATTTCCCTTAGCCTTTGGTATGACTGAGCACTTTATCGGCTGGGAGTTCTAAGGGTTCCCTGAAAACAGGGAAAAAAGGGCGGCTTACGGAATGATCGAACGGTTTTCGGTCAGTAACGCTCGCGCAAGTAGATGTAGCGGCTCTTTGGGGTACCGAAGGTGGCGCGGGCGTTGGGGTCGGTCTTATTAGTGCACCACGTGTATTGCAGCCAAGTCGCGCCGGCACCGTTCGTTGCCGGATGACTGGTGTTGCAGCTGCTGTCGCTGGTTCCGCTGCCGATGCCGAGATTGATCGCCAGATCGACCGAACCGGCACCGGTTGGCTTGATGAGCGGAATGGTTCCGAGACCGTTAGCGAATGTGATCGTCGGCACGAACGGCGACACCGACGTGATGGACGACGACAACGCTACGCTACCTGATGAGAAACTCGTGCAACCGTCGCTCGCATTGACCTGCCAGCTGCTGCCGTTGTAGTACTCGGCGCGCACCGGCACGTTCATGGGCAGCAGTTCCGAGCCATAGGCGTTGAATAGCCGCAGGCGGCCATAGCGCTGCAGCGCCGAAGATCCCACCGTCGCCGCAGATGACATCGTCACACCATCGGAATCCACGGGCAGCGCCGTCACGTTGAGGGTCGTGTCCGACGCCAAGCTGTTAGGGCGCGTGATCCAATGTTTGGCAGTCACGGTCGTAGTGCCGGCACTCCAGGTATTGCCGTTGGTCGCTGTCGGGGTCGTCGCGCTAGCGGCAAGGGTCGCCCCAGTCGGCTGCGACGGTTGCCACGAGGAAGCTGCAAAGCCGAAGCCGGGACTACTCGATGAAGCCGGGGCGGCCCCCCAAGTCGTCAGTCCCAGTTTGGCGTAGCTATTGTTACCTGCGTCCACCGTCTTCGTATCGTAGTGCGCGGTGGTGTTATTGCCTGCGTTCTGGGCCGTAATGGTAAATACGGTCGTGAACCCATCCTGGCCGAAATAGGTGAAGGCTCCGGTCGAACATGCCGCCGTCAGCGACGGCAACGTAATCGTGAAGTGGTCGGGAATAAAC
>DAIDAU010000447.1 GCA_027310465.1 Rhodocyclaceae bacterium | reverse complement strand
GCCCGAGTACCGGGTGATGGAGTTCGACCGCTATGCCGTGCGCACCGAAGTCAAGGAGATGAAGGGGATCGAGGAGACGGCGAAGAACCTCCCGGTGTGGGAGCTCGCGCTCAATCCGACGCCGGCCAATCTCGGCGAGCTGCTGTGGCGCCTCGGCATCCCGCTGGCGGCGCTGAACCTCGCGCTGCTGGCGATTCCGCTGTCGTTCGTAAACCCGCGCGCCGGGCGCACCAACAACCTGATCTTCGCGCTGCTCACCTACATGATCTACAGCAACCTGATCAGCATCAGCCAGGCGTGGGTGATGCAGGGCAAGCTGCGCTTCGAGGTCGGCGTATGGGCCGTCCATCTGGCGATGTTCATCGCGCTGCTGCTGCTGTTCTCGCGCCGCATCTTCGGCCTGGCCTGGGGGCGGCTGTGGCGCTGAGCGGAATGAAGATCTACGAGCGCTACCTGGCGCGCGAGATCTACGCGGCGACGGCGCTGGTGCTCGTCGCCTTCCTCGCGCTGTTCGCCTTCTTCGACCTGATCCACGAGTTCGAGGATCTCGGCAAGGGCGGCTATCAGCTGCACCAGGCCGTGACGTACGTGACGCTCACCATGCCCGGCCGCGTCTACGAACTGTTCCCCATCGCCGTCCTGATCGGCACGCTCTACGGCTTGACGCTGCTGGCGCGCCATTCGGAGATCACGGTGCTGCGGGCGTCGGGACTGTCGACAGCGGCGCTCCTCGGCAGCCTGGCGAAGATCGGCATCGTCTTCGCGCTGCTCACCTTCGTGTTCGGCGAATTCATCGCGCCGCCGGCGGAGAAGGCGGCCCAGGAGCTGCGCCTCAAGGCGACCAGCGAGGTCGTCGCGCAGGAGTTCCGCACGGGGCTGTGGGTCAAGGACGAGCTTTCGTTCGTGAACGTGCAGGAGGTCCTGCCCGACGCCACGCTGCGCAAGATCCGCATCTACCAGTTCAGCCCGCGCTACGAGCTGCTCTCCATCAGCGAGGCCGCGAGCGCGGCATTCCAGCCGCCCGACCAGTGGAAGCTGGAGGACGTCGTCCAGACGCTGTTCGAGGGCGAGCAGGCGCGTGTCGCGCGCAGCCCCGAGATGGAATGGCGCTCGGCGCTGAACCCCGACATCGTGCCGGTGCTGATGGTGGTTCCGGAGCGCATGTCGCTGCCGACGCTCTACGCCTACATCCGCCATCTCGCCGAGAACCAGCAGAAGACCGAGCGCTACGAGATCGCGCTATGGAAGAAGATCTTCTATCCGATGGCGACGCTCGTCATGATGGTGCTCGCGCTGCCGTTCGCCTATCTGCACAGCCGCATGACGGCGGTCAGCATCAAGGTCTTCGCCGGCGTCATGATGGGCATCACCTTCCACATGCTGAACGGCCTGTTCTCGCATCTCGGCGTCATCAACGGCTGGCTTCCGTTCTTCTCCGCCATCACGCCGAGCGCGCTGTTCCTGCTGGCCGCGGCCGGCATGCTGTGGTGGGTCGAGCGGCGCTAGGCGGTAGCGACGAGCCGCGTTCCCGACAGCCGGTCGTGCAGGAACTGCCGGTTGCGATCGAAGAGGGCCCAGACGATACCGACGCCGAGGAATACGCTGGGCCAGGCCAGCAGGAAGCGCAGGAGCAGCCGATCCATGCTCGGCCGCGTGCCGTCGGCCGACACCAGCCGGATCTTCCACGTCTTCATGGCGAGGGTGCGCCCGTCGCGCCGCCAGAACCAGACGAAGTAGAAAGCCACGACGAGCAGGAAGTGGAACAGCAGGATGCTGCTGGGCAGGAGAACGTTCGCCGCGCTGCCGAGAACGACGTTGGGAATGAAGAAGCCGAAGAAGACGACGGCGATCAGCAGCACGCCGTCGTAGAGCATGCTGGCCAGGCGGCGGCGGATGCTGGGAGGCGCGAGCGGCGCCGCGGCGGCGCCGCTCACGAACTCGGCGCGTCGAGCGCCGGCGGAACCGGCGGTGCCGGAGGCGCTGGCGGCGCGGCCGGAACGGATGCTCCGGCAGGGGCCGCCGGCGCCGCGGGGGCGAGCGCGGGTGGCGGCGGCGGCGCCGACAGCGCCGGCAGCGGCAGCGCAGGCGGCTTCTGGCCGCCGGCGCGGCCCCGCACCGTCGCGCCGGCCTTGGATTTTGCCGCCCGTGCAGCCGCCTCGGCCTGAAGGCGCTGCTTCTCCTCGTCGGGCAGGTCCTTGTATTCCTGCCACTTCTGCTTCATCGTTTCCTTGCGTTCGGGCGACGCCTTTTGCAGGTTCTTGAACTTTTCCCGCGCACGGGTGCGCTCTTCCGGGCTCAGCTTGACCCAGTCGACCATGCGTTTCTGGATGCGCGCCTGCTCTTCGGCCTTCATTGACGGATAGCGTTCCGCGATGGCGAGCCACTTCTTGCGACGCCAGAATTCCAGTTGATCCCATTCGCCGGCCAGCGGCGCCAGGATTTCCCTTTGCTCCGTGTTCAGTTCAACCCACGACGGCTGCTTGATGGGCGGAACGACGGCGTGTGCGGGTTGGAAGGAGAGGAGGCCGAGCGCTACTGCGACGACTGCGAAGAGCGCTCGAGCCATGCCTGGAAGCCCTTGTCGAGATAGGCTGCGGGGGGGAGTTCATCCGAAAGCAGGGCGCTGTCGATTTCAGCGTTTTCCGCCGCCTGCTCGAGACTGTTCCAGTAATAGGTGAAGATGACGCCGGCCAGCAACGCGAACGCCGCCACCAGCGTCCGCGCATAGACGGGCCAGCGGAACGTCACGAAATGGCCGAGTCCGGCCAGCTTCAGCCCGCCGACGGCAGCCCGCTGATGCGAAAGCGCTTTCCTGCGGCTTTCATAAAGCCGGTCGGTGACGCTGCGGTCGAGTCCCTGCGCACCCTGGTCCAGGATGTGGCGGACTTTGCGCGCGAATCTCAAATCGTCGGTGCTCATAGCTCGATGCCTTTCGCCTTCAATGCTGCCGCCAGCGCATGAGTGGCCCGCGAACAGTGGGTCTTGACGCTGCCCTCCGTGCAACCCATGGCCGCTGCCGTCTCGGCGATATCCATGTCCTCCCAGTAACGCATCACGAAGGCTTCGCGTTGACGCGGCGGCAGCTTTTCGATCTCTTTTTCGATGATAGCAAGCACTTGCGCTTGCTCGAAGTTCCCGGCCGGCGTGCCGAGCGGGTTGGATTCCTCGCCCGTCTGCAAGGTTTCCAGGGGGTCGCTGTCGTCGTCCTCGCCGGCAAAGGACGACAGCAGCGTCGTCCAGGTGTTGCGGACCTTCTGGCGCCGGTAGTTGTCGCGGATGTTGTTCTGCAGAATCCGCTGGAACAGCATCGGGAATTCCGCGGCCGGCCTGTCGCCGTACTTCTCGGCCAGTTTCATCATCGAATCCTGCACGATATCGAGCGCAACGTCCTCGTCGTGGACGGCGAACATCGCCTGCTTGAAGGCCCGCCGCTCGATGCCTGCGAGGAATTCCGAAAGTTCGTTGCGTGAAGCCAGAACCTTGTCCTTAGCCGTTGTCGGGAACCGACCGCGGGTCTCCCGGTGCCTTGACCAATCGCGGTTGAGCCAGTAAGGTTACACGTTTCGGGCAAATCCCAGAGATCAGGAAAACATGCAGTTAACCGGTGCGGAAATTGTAATCAGGTGCCTCCAGGAAGAAAAGGTCGAGCATGTTTTCGGCTATCCGGGCGGGTCCGTACTGTTCATTTACGACGAATTGTTCAAGCAGGATCAGATCAAGCACGTCCTGGTCCGCCACGAACAGGCCGCCGTCCACGCCGCCGACGCCTATTCGCGCTCGTCCCAGAAGATCGGCGTCTGCCTGGTGACCTCCGGCCCCGGCGTGACCAACGCCGTGACCGGCATCGCGACGGCATACATGGATTCCGTGCCGATGGTCGTCCTGACCAGCCAGGTGCCCACCGCCTACATCGGCCAGGACGCCTTCCAGGAGGCCGACACGGTGGGCATCACGCGCCCCTGCGTCAAGCATAACTTTCTGGTCAAGGACGTCAGGGATCTCGCCGCAACCATCAAAAAGGCATTCTTCCTCGCCAAGACCGGCCGCCCGGGCCCGGTTCTGGTCGATATCCCGAAGGACATCACCAATCAGAAGTGCGAGTTCGTCTATCCGAAGACGATCGCCATGCGCTCCTACAACCCGATCGTCAAGGGCCATTCGGGGCAGATCAAGAAGGCGGTGCAGCTGCTGCTCGACGCCAAGCGGCCGATGATCTACACCGGCGGCGGCGTCATCCTTTCCGACGCGGCCGACAAGCTGACCAAGCTCGTGCGCATGCTCGGCTTCCCGATCACCCAGACGCTGATGGGACTGGGCGGCTATCCGGGCACCGACCGGCAGCATCTCGGCATGCTCGGCATGCACGGGACCTACGAAGCGAACATGGCCATGCAGCATTGCGACGTGCTGCTCGCCATCGGCGCCCGTTTCGACGATCGCGTCATCGGCAGTCCCGGCCACTTCTCCGAGGTGCCGCGCAAGATCGTCCATGTCGACATCGACCCGTCGTCGATCTCGAAGCGCGTCAAGGTCGACGTGCCCATCGTCGGCAACGTGCCGGACGTGCTCGACGAGATCGTCAAGCAGCTCGAAGCTGCCGAAGCCAAGCCCGATGCGAAGTCGCTGGCGGCCTGGTGGAAGGACATCGAGGAGTGGCGCGGCAGGAACTGCCTCAGGTACAAGCAGGGCGACCTGATCATGCCGCAGTACGTGGTCGAGAAGCTCTACGAGGTGACCGGCGGCGATGCCTTCGTCGCTTCGGACGTCGGCCAGCACCAGATGTGGGCGGCGCAGTACTACAAGTTCGACAAGCCGCGGCGCTGGATCAACTCCGGCGGCCTCGGCACGATGGGCTTCGGCCTGCCCGCCGCGATGGGCGCGCGCTTCGCCAATCCGAAGGCCACGGTGGCCTGCATCACCGGCGAGGGCTCGGTGCAGATGAACATCCAGGAGCTGTCGACCTGCAAGCAGTTCCGCCTGCCGATCAAGATCATCTGTCTCAACAACGGCTACCTCGGCATGGTGCGCCAGTGGCAGGAGATGTTCCACGGCAACCGCTATTCCGAGTCCTACGTCGATGCCTTGCCGGATTTCGTCAAGCTTGCCGAAGCCTACGGCCACGTCGGCATGCGCATCGACAAGCCGGCCGACGTCGAAGGGGCGTTCAAGGAAGCGTTCGTCAAGCACAAGAACGAACTGGTGTTCATGGATTTCCGCACCAACCCGACCGCCAACGTATTCCCGATGATCGCCGCCGGCCGCGGCCTGTCCGAAATGATCCTGGCGGAGGACCTGTAACCATGCGCCATATCATTTCCATCCTGCTCGAGAACGAATCCGGCGCGCTGTCGCGCGTCTCGGGCCTGTTCTCGGCGCGCGGCTACAACATCGAGTCGCTGACGGTGGCGCCGACCGAGGATCCCTCGCTGTCGCGCATGACGGTCGTCAGCGTCGGCTCCGACGACATCATCGAGCAGATCACCAAGCAGCTGAACAAGCTGATCGACGTGGTCAAGGTCGTCGACCTCTCCGAGGCCGCCCACCTCGAGCGCGAGCTGATGCTGGTGAAGGTGCGCGCCACCGGCAAGGACCGCGAGGAGATGAAGCGTGTCGCCGACATCTTCCGCGGCCGCATCATCGACGTGACGGAGTCGACCTACGTGATCGAATTGACCGGCAACACCGGCAAGCTCGACGCCTTCCTCGGCGCCATCGACACGTCGCTGATTCTCGAAACGGTACGCACCGGCGTTTGCGGCATCGGCCGCGGCGACCGCATTCTCAAGGTTTGAACCGCTGAAATCCCGCTGCCGGCGGCTGCCGGCAGCCCTCAACATCGCTACAGGGGAACTCCATGAAAGTCTATTACGACAAGGACGCCGATCTCTCCCTCATCAAGGGCAAGAAGGTCACCATCGTCGGCTACGGCTCGCAGGGCCACGCGCACGCGCAGAACCTCAACGACTCCGGCGTGAAGGTCACCGTCGGCCTGCGCAAGGGCGGCGCCTCCTGGGACAAGGCCAAGAAGGCCGGCCTCAAGGTCGAGGAAGTCGCCAAGGCGGTCAAGGACGCCGACGTCGTCATGATCCTGCTGCCCGACGAGAACATTCCCGCCGTCTACTACAACGACGTCGCGCCGAACATGAAGAAGGGCGCGGCCCTGGCCTTCGCCCATGGCTTCAACATCCACTACAACCAGGTGGTGCCGCGCGAAGACGTGGACGTCATCATGATCGCGCCGAAGGGTCCCGGCCACACGGTGCGTTCCGAGTACGTGCGCGGCGGCGGCGTGCCGTCGCTGATCGCCGTCTACCAGGACAAGTCGAAGAAGGCCAAGGCCATCGCGCTGTCCTACGCCGCGGCCAACGGCGGCACCAAGGGCGGCGTCATCGAGACGACCTTCCGCGACGAGACCGAGACCGACCTGTTCGGCGAGCAGGCGGTGCTGTGCGGCGGCCTGGTCGAGCTGATCAAGGCGGGCTTCGAGACGCTGACGGAAGCCGGCTACGCGCCAGAGATGGCGTACTTCGAGTGCCTGCACGAAGTCAAGCTGATCACCGACCTGATCTTCGAGGGCGGCATCGCCAACATGAACTACTCGGTGTCGAACAACGCCGAGTACGGCGAGTACGTGACCGGTCCGCGCGTGATCGCCGGCGAGGCGCGCGCGGCGATGAAGGAAGCGCTGAAGAACATCCAGAACGGCGAGTACGCCAAGCGCTTCATTCTCGAAGGCCGCATGAACTACCCGGAGATGACGGCGCGCCGCCGCCTCAACGCCGAGCATCCGATCGAGCAGATCGGCTCGCAACTGCGCGACATGATGCCCTGGATCAAGAAGAACAAGCTGGTCGACCAGAGCAAGAACTGAAGCCGCACTGGAAGCAACCGAGCAAGGGCACGGCCGCGCGCCGTGCCCTTGTCGTTAGGAAATCTCCATGAGCCCGAACTATCCGCATCCCATCATCGCCCGCGAAGGCTGGCCGTTTCTGGGCGTCAGCCTCGGCTTCGGCCTCATGGTCACGAGCGCCGCCGGCTGGGCCTGGGCCTCGCCGATCTGGCTGTTCTTCATCTTCTGCGTGCAGTTCTTCCGCGATCCGCCGCGCGAGGTTCCGGGCGATGCGAAGAGCGTGCTGTCACCCGCCGACGGGCGCATCGTCGCCATCGAGCCGGCGCGCGACCCGTGGCGCAACTGCGACGCGCTCAAGATCAGCGTGTTCATGAACGTCTTCAACGTGCATTCGAACCGCAGCCCGGTGGACGGCCAGGTCGTAGAGCGCTGGTACCACCGCGGCGCCTTCCTCAACGCGGCGCTGGCCAAGGCCTCGATCGAGAACGAGCGCAACGCGCTGCACATCCGTACGGCGACGGGCCACGACATCACCTGCGTGCAGGTGGCGGGCCTGGTGGCGCGCCGCATCCTCTGCTACGTCGATGCCGGCGCCCCGCTGGCGCGCGGGCAGCGCTACGGCTTCATCCGCTTCGGTTCGCGCGTCGACCTGTACCTGCCCACCGAGAGCCGCGTCAAGGCGACGATCGGCGACAAGGTGCGCGCCACGTCGACGAGCCTCGCGGAACTGCCGTAGTCGCGCATATCCGTTCCCCCGGGCCACAAATTCCCGGCGGCCGAGGCGGCGTGGCCGACTCCGCGTGCTACGATTGCACTTGAAATTCCGGCGGTGCAACCCATCTGCCGGCAATGGGGGCGACCTGGCTTCGACGTGGGTCGCGAAACAGAGCAGTGCGTGCCGAGGACCAGTGACCTCGTAAATCCATCTGGAAAACCACAAACGCCAACGACGAGCGTTTCGCACTCGCGGCTTAATCCCCGCGGGCGCTGCACCGGACGGCTCACGGGCCGGATCGAGCCTCCCCTAGGTTTCTGTCGAGGGGACCAAAGACTCGTAGCAGTGTCATTTACGTGAGATAAGGGTGCGTCAGGCCGCGAGGCGCACCTCGAAAATCCAGCGGATCGCCGATGGTCAGCCTGCCCGGCGGCGGGCCAGCGGTTAAACCAAACGACGAGGCTACGCACGTAGTACTGCCTGCAGAGGGCTTGCGGACGCGGGTTCGATTCCCGCCGCCTCCACCACCAACTCATCCAAGGATGTCCAGCCTAATCCTGAAAACCGCCGAAAGGCGGGCCTTTCAGCGGCATCCTTGTCTATTCTCGTCCAGGATTGTCCAAAGCGAACCGGCCGAAATTGGGGGCATTTTTGGGGCAATCCGGGCTGCGCAGAAACAGGATGGCCCCAGATGCCTTGTCATTAGCATATTTTCAGCGTAGGCTGGTGATGCATATGTCATAACTGAGAGGTGACAAGATGCCCTTGAACGACTTAGCGATTCGGAGCGCAAAGCCGAAGGTTAGGCCCGATGGACGAGCAACCGACAAGGCGTACAAGATCGGCGACTCTGGCGGCCTTTATCTCGAAGTGACTCCGAGCGGCGGCAAGTGCTGGCGGCTCAAATACCGCTTCGATGGCAAGGAAAAGCGCCTCGCTCTCGGCGTTTATCCCGATGTTGGCTTAAAGGATGCCAGGGCACGCCGCGACGATGCACGCGGACTTCTGGCGCAAGGCATTGACCCCGGCGAAAACCGCAAGGCGCAAAAATCGGCACGACGAGAGCGCGCGGCAAACAGCTTCGAAGTGGTCGCGCGCGAATGGCACAACAGGTATTCGGCCACATGGGTGTCGGACCACGGCGACCGCATCATTCGCCGTCTCGAACGGGACATTTTTCCGTGGCTCGGCGGTCGAGCAATATCCGAAATCAACGCGCCCGAACTTCTTTCCGCCCTTCGCCGAATCGAAAGTCGCGGAGCCCTCGAAACTGCGCATCGCGCCCTCGGGAACTGCGGCCAGGTCTTTCGCTACGCGATCGCCACGGGAAGGGCAACCCGCGATCCATCGGCCGATCTGCGACGCGCATTGCCGCCCGTGAAGCCGCAACACTTCGCGGCTGTGACGGACCCAAAGGATGTAGCGAAACTGCTGCGTATTTTCGAAGGATACGAGGGCTCGTTGGTCGTCCGCTGCGCCCTTCGTTTAGCGCCGCTCGTCTTCGTCCGGCCGGGCGAACTCCGAAAAGCTGAATGGCAGCACATAGACTTCGATGCCGCCGAGTGGCGCTACTTCGTTACGAAAACCCAGACCGACCATATCGTGCCGCTGTCCACGCAAGCCTTGGACGTTCTACGCGAACTGAAAGCCGTTACCGGTGACGGCAAGTATCTCTTCCCGAGCGCGCGAACGAATAGCGGGCGGTTGTTTGGTAGTCCCCACTCCAAGAACACATCCACGATGGAACTTGATCCAGCGTTCCGCCTCTGGGGCGATTGCATTGTGCGGATATATTGCGTACGATGCAATATATGAGAGCCACGCAGATTTTCCGCAAGACGGAAATCCGCCCTGACGGCATCAAGCTCGACATGGTGATTTGGCAATTGCCGCAGGCGACGCCCGAAAGGCCGCACGGGCTGAAATACCGGCTATGGGCCGGGCGTGACGGAAAGTCGCTGGTGCGTTACGACAACGAGCGCGGGAAAGGCGACCACAGGCATGTGGGGAAGAAGGAAACGCCCTACGAGTGGCGCGGCTTGTCGGCACTGGTGGAAGATTTTATGATGGACGTGGAGGCGCTGAAATGAAAGCCGTGATCGGCATCACCGACTGGAACCGCACGCGCGACGAGTTGCGCGATCTGGCGCGCCGCGTCGACGCGGGAGCGCGCCTGCCCGAGGCCGACTACCATTTGAACTTCGCCAGCCCCATTGCGCTGCTGACGGAGTTGCCGCCCAAGCGGCTTGCCGCGCTGCGCGAGATCAAGACGGCCGGACCGCTGACGATCTACGCGCTCGCCAAACGGCTGGGACGCAACTATTCGAATGTTCACGCGGACGCGCAGCGACTCATCGACTTGGGATTGGTGGAAAAGGATTCCGAGCAGCGCTTGATCGTGCCGTTCGACGACGTGCGGGTGGAAGCCGACGCTTCGCTGATGGCGGCCGCCTAGCATAGATAAACAAGGGGCAATTTTGGGGGCATCTGTCGCAAGCAGGAAGTCAAGGACGCAGTGTTTCCGCGGCTTTCCGCTTGTCGTTCGGTAGTCGCCGCCTCCACCACCGATTCTCGAGATTTCTTGACCCCCAAGGAGAGACGTCGTGACGAGCATCAACTTCAAGCGCGAGATCGCCGACACGGTCGACCGCGCCGTGGATCGCGCCACCAAGGCGCTGGCCGCCGAGGGCTTCGGCATCCTGACGCGCATCGACATGCACTCGAAGATCAAGGAGAAGACGGGCAAGGACATCGTGCCGACGGTCATCCTCGGCGCCTGCAATCCCAATCTCGCCTACGAGGCTTACAACGCCAACAGCGACGTCGCGAGCCTGCTGCCCTGCAACGCGGTCATCCGCGAAACCGCGCCGGGGAAGATCTCCCTGGAGTTCGCCGCGCCTTCGGGGATGATGCGCATCCTCGACGACGCCAAGCTGACCGAACTGGCGCGGGAAGCCGACGCGCGCATCCAGCGGGCGCTGGCGAACGCCTAGCGGCCGCGGGGCGCGGCAGCATCCGATCTTGTCCTCCGCAAGCCGCGACGCCGTCACCGGCCTGATCCTTGCCGGCGGCCTCGGCCGCCGCATGGGCGGCGTCGACAAGGGGCTGCAGCTGCTGCGCGGCAGGCCGATGGCGGCCTGGGTCGCCGAGCGCCTCGCATCGCAGGCCGCCACGCTGCTCGTCAGCGCCAACCGGAACGGCGACGTCTACGCGCAATTCGGCAGGATCGTTCCCGATCGCATCGCAGGGTTCGTCGGGCCGCTCGCCGGCATTCACGCGGGCCTCGCCGCATGCGAAACGCCGCTGCTCGTCAGCGTGCCGTGCGACGCGCCGTCGCTGCCCCTCGATCTGGTCGCGCGGTTGCACGAGGGCCTGGAGAAGGCCGACGCGGCAGCGGCCATCGCTTGCGCGGGCGGCCGCGTACAGCCGGTCTTCGCCTTGATCAAGCGTGAGGCGCTTGGCAGCCTGGCGCAGTTCCTCGCGAGCGGCGGACGCTCGGCGAATGCCTGGTTCGCGTCCCTGTCGGCCGCCGTCGTCGACTTTCCCGATGCGGACGCCTTCGCCAACATCAACACGCGCGAGGAACTCGACCAGGCGTCCGCTCCGCCGGCCTGATGCAGAAATCGACGACCGGCGATCTTGCCGCCCGGCAAGGCGCCGTGCCGGCGCGCCATCCACCGGAGCTCAAGGTCATCTTCCTCACCGAGATGTGGGAGCGCTTCGGACCGCTACCTCGGCATCCGCCAGGGCGCGGTGATCGGCGCCATCGTGATGATGTTCGGCCACTTCGCCATGGCCGTGCCCGAGCTGCTGCACGTCGCGCTCGGCCTGCTGATCGTCGGCAACGGCTTCTTCAAGCCCAACACCTCGACGATGGTCGGCATGCTGTACGCGCCGCACGATCCGCGCCGCGACGGCGGCTACACGCTCTTCTACATGGGTATCAATCTCGGCGCCTTCGCCGCTGGTGGCCGGCGCGCTGGCCGAGCAGCCCAATTACTGCCGGGGAGCGAGCTTCATGCAATCGGCGAGACCGCCCTTGCTGCCCGGCCGTATCACGCAGTCGCCGGACGTGTCCGCGGCATCGATGTTCTGCGGCTGCGGCTCCGCTGCGCGGCGCTGCGCCGCGAGCGCCGCGGCGCTCTCCTTCAGCGCGGCGATTTCCTCCTGCAGGGCCTGGGTCGCCTTCGCCGAGCGCTGCGCCTGATTCTCGAGGTCCGCGACGTCGCTGCGCAGGAGGAAGATCATGACCAGCGCGATCGTCAGCGCCAGCAGCACGAGAAAGAGCGCCGCCGCGCCGCCTATGAGCAGGAACTGCTGGTTGCCGCGCCGCGGCGGAGTGTCGCTGTCCATCGGTTTTCCATCCTTTCAAACGGCATGCTCGCCACGATACCCGATGCCGCCGCTCAAGGCCTTGCCCGCGTCATTGGAGACGGCCGCGCCGTTGGCGTTGCGAGCGGCTACAATAGCCGCTCCGATTTTGCGCGAATTCCGCCATGCCGGGAATCCATCCCCGTAAAGCCCTGATGAATCCGGAACTGCGCCGGCGAGGCATCTACGTTCTGCCCAACCTGCTGACGACGGCGGCGCTGTTCGCCGGCTTCTTCGCCATCGTCCAGGCCATGACGGGGCGCTTCGAGGCGGCGGCGGTGGCGATATTCGTCGCCATGGTGTTCGACGGCCTCGACGGCCGCGTGGCGCGCATGACGCGCACGCAGAGCGCCTTCGGCGCCGAGTACGATTCGCTGTCCGACATGGTCTCCTTCGGCGCCGCGCCGGCGCTGGTGGCCTTCGAATGGGCGTTGAAGGGCATGGGCAAGTGGGGCTGGATCGCGGCCTTCGTCTATTGCTCCGGCGCCGCGCTGCGCCTGGCACGCTTCAACACCAACATCGGCGTCGTCGACAAGCGCTGGTTCCAGGGGCTGCCGAGCCCCGCGGCGGCGGCGCTGGTCGCGGGCTTCGTCTGGATCATCAACGACCTCGGCTTCAGCGGCGAGGACGTGCGCTGGTACGCCTTCGCCTTGACGCTGTTCGCCGGGCTCACCATGGTGAGCACCGTGCGCTACTGGAGCGGCAAGGACATCAACCTTCGCCGCAGCGTGCCTTTCATGGTGGTGCCGGCCATCGTGCTGGTCTACGCGCTGGTCTCGAGCTATCCGCCGGGCGTGCTGTTCGGGCTGTTCCTCGCCTACGCGCTCTCGGGCTACGTGATGCTCGGCTGGCAGATGTTGGGCAAGCGCCGCAACAAGGGTGTTGCGCCCCCCGATTAATGTCGATATAGTCGAGCCATGTTTGCGACCCTCAGCTTCGCTGCCGTCTTTCTCGCCTTGTCCGGCCTTCTGCTGGCGCAGCGTCCCCTGCGCGCCAAGCTGCTGCCGCTGCTGCGCCGCGCGCGCTAGCAGACACCTCCCCCACAATCCGGTTTTCCCACAGGTCTGACGGCGCGGCCGGCAGGCTGTTTCGAGTCCTCCGCAGGAGACGAACATGAGCAAGCAACACCTCGTTATCTTCGACACCACGCTGCGCGACGGCGAGCAGAGTCCCGGCGCCTCCATGACCAGGGACGAGAAGCTGCGGATCGCGCGCCAGTTGGAGCGCATGCGCGTCGACGTGATCGAGGCGGGCTTCCCGGCGGCGTCTCCCGGCGACTTCGAAGCCGTCAAGGCGATCGCGCAGACCATCAAGGAGACGACGGTCTGCGGCCTGGCGCGCGCCAACGAGAAGGACGTGACGCGTGCCGGCGAGGCGATCCAGCCGGCCAAGTCGGGCCGCATCCATACCTTCATCGCCACCAGCCCGATCCACATGGAGAAGAAGCTGCGCATGGCGCCCGACCAGGTGGTCGAGGCGGCGATCGCGGCGGTCAAGCTGGCGCGCAAGTACACCG
>DAIDAU010000440.1 GCA_027310465.1 Rhodocyclaceae bacterium | reverse complement strand
GGAACGCAGTCCGCGCGCCGCCGCTCATAGTGAACTGAATCCATTTCCCAGCGAGCCCCGCCATGATCCTGCCCAGCCCCGCCGCCGAACGCGGCCACGCCGACCACGGCTGGCTGAAGACGTCGCACACCTTCTCTTTCGCCGACTACCATGATCCCGAGCAGATGGGCTGGAGCGTGCTGCGTGTCATCAACGACGACCGGATCGCTCCCGCGACCGGCTTCGGCCGCCACGGCCACCGCGACATGGAGATCGTCACCTACCTGCTCGCAGGCGCGCTCGCCCACGGCGACAGCCTGCAGAACGCGACGACCTTCCGCCGTCCCGAAGTGCAGCGCATGAGCGCCGGCCGCGGCGTGACGCACAGCGAATTCAATCCGTCGCAGTCCGAGACCACTCACCTGCTGCAGATCTGGATCGAGCCCGACGTGCGCGGCATCGCGCCCGAGTACGACCAGCGGCGTTTCGAGGATGCCGACAAGCGCGGCCGGCTGCTGCCCATCGCCACGCCCGACGGGCGCCTGGGCAGCATGACGATCCACCAGGACGCCAGCCTCTACGCGACGCTGCTGGCGCCCGGCGAAGCGGTGACCCACGTTCCCGCGCCCGGACGCCGCGCCTACGTGCACGTCGCGCAGGGCGAGGTCACGCTGAACGGCGTGCCGCTCGCGACCGGCGACGGCGCCAGGATCGGGAACGAAGCCGAGCTCGTGCTCGCCGCAGGCGCCGATTCCGAGGTCCTGCTGTTCGACCTGCCCTGATCGTGCCGGCCGCCGCGTCAGCTCCCGCGCGACGGCAATCGGTGGATGCTGCCCTTCGCCAGCGTGATCTCGCGCAGGAAGCACAGCAGCGCCGCCACCAGCGCCAGCATCGCGGCGATGAACAGCATGGCGATCGGCGTCGACAATTCGACGCCGATGATCGCGCTGACGAACAGCGACGCGATGACGATGCAGACCAGCAGCGCGCAGCTGGTGCACAGCCCGATCGCCCAGTGGATCATGCGCGCGCGGCGCGACAGGCGCCGCATCTCCGGCGCCGCCTCCTCGGGCTCGGTGTGGCGCTCCAGGGCACGGAAGCGGTCGACCACGCGGCCGAGCCGGTTGACCAGCACGCCGAGGATCGCGCCGACGCCGGTGAGCAGGAACACCGGCGCCACCGACAGCTGGATCACGTGGGCGACGCCCGAGACGTTGGTCAACTCGTGCATGGGAAACCTCGCGGCGAAAATTCGCCGCCATCATACCGCCGCGGCTACTTCATCCGCGACTTCGACCGGAACGTCTCGCCCGCCAGCAGGTCGGACTTCTTCCGTATAGCCGCTGCCGGAACAAGCGCCGCGCTTCGCGAGTCGAATCGACTGCAAGACCCAACCATGAGCAATCCCTTGGCGGCCGCCGGCATGTGGGCGGCCAATGATCGATGACGCAGAAGAAGGAGGATGGGATGTCCAAGACTTTCTTTACGCTGGTCGTCGCGGCCCTCGTCGCCACGGGCGGTTCCGTGGCTTATGCGCGGGGCGGCGGCATGGGAGGAGGGATGGGCGGCGGCGGAATGGGCGGCGGGATGTCGGGCAGCCACATGAGCCAGGAAGGCATGGCCAATACCAACGGCCCGAACGCCGCGGATCGCGACAAGGGGCTGGATCGCGCCGAGGACAGGCGCAGTTCGTCCGGCGCCGAGCACGAAAAGGCGACGGCGAAGAGGAAGACTCATCGCAACAACAGCGGCGACGCGACGAGCGAGCGACGCTGAAGCGGAAAGGAGACGATCGGGGCGCCAGGCTCGCCAGGAAGCCCCGGCTCAGTTGAGCTTGCTGTTCTTGCCGGGGCGATGCAGCGTGACGGCCGCGACGTCCTGCGGTTCGTCCGAGAAGCGGGGCTTTTCGTTGCGGTTGAGTCCCGCCTGGTCCGCCAACTCGGCTTCGCGTTCGGCGATCAGGGCGAAGAGGTCGCGGATGCTGTCGACGGTGCTTTCCTGCAGCGGATTCGGCGCGCCGGGACGCGGCGCGGCGTCCTTGACGACGTTGCCGAGCACGGTGCGCATCATGCGCAGGATTCTTCGTTCCTTGGCGGACGGGTCGGCGGCCATGAGCAATCTCCTTGGGGTGGTGGCCGATCATACCCCGCCGCACCGGCCGCCCGGATATACC
>DAIDAU010000417.1 GCA_027310465.1 Rhodocyclaceae bacterium | reverse complement strand
CCTTCGCTCGGAGCACAGGTCGACTCCCATGATGACCAACGATCTCGCGGAACTGGTTCCCTTGGTCGCCGCCGTGCGGCGCAACTGCCACATCACGGACGCGCGCCACGCGCGCGAGATGACGATGTGCAACTACCTGCTGGAGATGCGCGAGTTCTACCGCTGGGAACTGGGGCTTTCCCACGGCGCCGAGATGCGCCATGCCGACGTCAGCGCCTGGCTCTCGGCGCGCGAGGCGCTGTGGGAAGAATTGGCCGGCGAGGACTTCGGCGACCTGCCTTTCGGCGCCGGGTGCCACGGTCCTTTCGCGGTCGAGGCGGTGAATCGCGAGCTGGTGCCCTACGGGCTCTATTACGGCGCCGGCATCGGCCGCTTCGGCAAGCCGCATTTCTTCCTCGCCCGCCTGCACGACGAGTCGACGCGCGACGGCGCGCGCGTGCTCGTCTGCGACCGCGAGTACGCGCGCGACATGTCGACGGTCCCGGCGGCGCTGCAGGGAAACACCATCGTGGTGCGGCGCGAGGCGCTGCGCCGCTGGCTGTGGGAGCGCGCCGAGGCGTGGGAAGTGAAGCGCCAGGCCGGGTCGCTGCAGGATGCGCTCGACGCCTACGGCTTCGGCGCCGATGCCGCCGCGGCGATCGAGCGCATGATGGCCGACGCCACGGAGACGCTGGTGCTGCACGAGCTCGGCGAGCATGCCGCCGGCGCCCAACTCGGCTCCGCCTGGGAGGAGATGCTGGCCGCGTGCCGCAGCAAGCGCGCCGAGGTGCTGGCGCGCGCGGTGCGCGACAATCTCGCCGACTGCCTGTCGACGCTGCCGGCGCTGGTGTCGCACGATGCGCGCGATGCGCTGCGGCTGTGGTTCTCGAATTTCGGCGGCATGCGGCTGGCGCTGTTTCCGCGGCTGCTGGCGGCCTATGCGGTCTGGCAACGCAGCGGCGACGCCGGCGCGCTGAACGCCGCCGTGGAGCTCGGCCGCGGCCACTGGCGCGAGGTCGCCGGCCGCATGCTCGACGTCTTCGCGCAGCGCGGGCCGGAGGCGGCGGCGGAGTTCGAGCGCCTGAGCAGCCGGTCGGAGGAGATCGCGCTCGCCTGACGCCCCATCCGGACACCGTGAAAGCGCGCCGGCGACGCGCTACCATGGCGGCCCCGGCAAACGAGGTGTCAGGAATGGGAGCTACATCGCGCACAAGAGCGCTGCTCGCCCTCGCGGGCTGCGTGCTCGCGGCGGCCTGCGCGCGCCTGCCGCCGGTCCCGTCGGAGCAGGTCGTCCAGGCGCCCTCCCCCAATTTCGACGAGCGGCGGCCCAACTACGTGATCATCCACCAGACCTCGGACGACACCGCCGACGAGGCGCTCGCCACGCTGCGCGACCCCGAGCGCAAGGTCAGCGCGCACTACCTGATCGGCCGCGACGGCACGCTCTACCAGCTCGTCGCCGAGGGCCGCCGCGCCTGGCATGCCGGGGCGTCCTACTGGGGCGGCGACTGCGACCTCAATTCGGCATCGATCGGCATCGAGCTCGACAACGACGGCGCAGAGCCTTTCTCGGAACTCCAGATCGAACGGCTGCTGCGCCTGCTCGGCGAATTGAAGGAGCGCTACAGCATCCCGCCGGCGAACTTCATCGCGCACGGCGACATCGCGCCGGGACGCAAGGTCGATCCGAGCGCGCTGTTTCCCTGGGAGCGCCTCGCCGACGCCGGCTACGGCCTGTGGTGCCGCGAGCCCGCAAGCACGGCGCGCCCCTTCGACGACGTGAACCTCGGGCTGCAGGTTCTCGGCTACAGCGTCGCGGCCCCCGCGGCCGCGCTGGCGGCCTTCCGCCGCCATTTCCTCGGCGTCGAATCCGATGCGCCGCCCGACGGCCAGGATCTCGACATGCTCGATTGCCTGATCCGGCAAAAGCTGGCGCCGCCCGCGCAGCCGTAAGGGGAGCCCGCGTGGTCGTGCTCTTCGGCGCCTTCGACCGCCACAACCTCGGCGACATCCTGCTGGCGCACGTCGCCGCGCAGGCGCTCGGCGGCCAGCCCGTGTTCGCCGGCCTGGCCGCAAGGGACCTGACGGCGTGCTCGGGGCAGCGCGTGGTGCCGGTCGACGCCTTGGCCGGACCGCTGACGCTGATCCACGTCGGCGGCGAACTGCTCGATTGCGACGCCGATCAGGCCGCGCACATGCTCGGCGAACCCTCCGCGCACTGGCAGCGCCGCGCGCCTTACGCCATGCCGCGCGATGCGCTGCCGGCGGGTTCGGAGACGCGCTTCACGGCCGTCGGCGGCGTCGGACTGTCCCGCCGCGAGCCGGCTTTCCGCGCCGAAGTCTTCGCGGCCTTGCGCCAGGCGGCGAGCGTCAGCGTCAGGGACCACGTGACGCGGGACATCCTGGCCGGCGCCGGCATCGCGGCGGAGCTGCAGCCCGATCCGGTGACGCGCATCGATGAACTCTTCGGCGCACGCATCCGGCAACGCGCGCCGCAGCGTCCGCCGTATCTCGCCGTGCAGTTCGCCGCCGAGTGCGGCGACGATGCGACGCTGGCGTCGCTCGCGCGCGGGCTGGATCGCCTCGGCCTGCCGGTCGTCCTGTTCCGCGCCGGCGCCGCGCCGTGGCACGACGAGCTCGAGCCCTGTCGCCGCCTCGCCGCGCGCCTGCGCGTGCCGGGCGAAGTCTTCGAGTCGATCGACGTCTGGGATATCTGCGGCCTGATCGCCGGCAGCCGCGGCTTCGTCGGCACCAGCCTGCATGGCCGCATCGTCGCGGAAGCCTTAAAGCTTCCCGCCGTGAGCCTGGAGCGCGAGCCGGGCGCCGCGGCGAAGCTGCGCGCCTATCTCGAGACCTGGCAGCCGGCCGCGAGCGTGCTCACCGCAGAGCGCTTCGCCGCGCAGCCGTCAGGCCTCTAGCGCCTGGTTCAGGTCGGCGATCAGGTCCGCGGCATCTTCCAGGCCGATCGACAGCCGCAGCATGGCGTCGGAGATGCCGCGGCGGGCGCGCTCCTCCGGCGGAAGGCCGTGGTGCGTGTCGTGCACGGCTGCGTCACCAGGCTTTCGGCGCCGCCGAGGCTGGGCGCCAGCGCGAAGAGTTTCAGCCGGTCCGCGACGCCCGTCGCGGCTTCGCCGCCGCCCTCGACCTCGATCGTCGGCATGCCGCCGCAGCCCTGCATCTGCGCCTTCGCCAGGGCGTGCCCGGGAAACTCGGGCAGTCCGGGATAGAGCACGCGCGCATGCTGCGCCATCGCCTCGGCCACCGCCTGCGCCGTGCGGTTCTGGCGCTCGACGCGCACGACCAGCGTGCGCAGGCTGCGCGACAGCAGGGCCGCGGTCTCCGGCGCGATCATCGAGCCGAGGTTCTTGCGCCAGTTCCACGCCGGCGCGACGAGCTCCGCGCGGCCCGCCAGCACGCCGGCGGTGAAGAACAGCGCGGCTTCCGCCGCCATGCCGGAGCAGAAGGCCCAGGCCATCTCGGCGCCTCGAGATGAGGGGCCATTCTAGCCAGCGGCGCCGAGGCGGCGGGCTTCAGCAGGCGCTTCTGATGGCGTTGAGGAATTGGCGGTAGACTTGACGCCCGTCGAATATCAGCTACCCTGCGTGCCCACAACGGCAATAATGCTCACCCGGCGACGCCTGCCGCCGGCGTAGCTCGATCCCCGCTCCATGACCGACCCGACGACCCGCCAACCGCTGCGCACGCTGACATTGGCCGCCCTCGGCGTCGTCTACGGCGACATCGGCACGAGCCCCCTCTACACCATCAAGGAAGTCTTCGCCAACGAGCACCATCCGGTGCCGATCACGCCGGAGAACGTGCTCGGCATCCTGTCGCTGATCGTCTGGTCGCTGATCGTCGTCGTCACGATCAAGTACGTGCTGTTCGTCATGCGCGCCGACAACAAGGGCGAGGGCGGCATCATGGCGCTGATGGCGCTGGCGCTGCGGCCGCTGGCGGAAGGCAGCCGCGCGCACCAGGCGGTGCTGACGCTCGGCATCTTCGGCGCGGCGCTGTTCTACGGCGACGGCGTCATCACGCCGGCGATCTCCGTGCTGTCCGCCGTCGAAGGCCTCGAGATCGCGGCGCCGGCCCTCAGCCACTTCGTCATCCCGCTGGCGCTCCTGGCGCTGGGCAGCCTGTTCTTCTTCCAGCGGCGCGGCACCGGAGGCATCGGCGCGCTGTTCGGGCCGGTGATGCTGGTGTGGTTCTCGACGCTGGCGCTGCTGGGCGTCGTCAACATCGCCGCCCAGCCTGCGGTGCTCGCCGCGCTCAATCCGGTCCATGCGCTCGCCTTCCTCGCCGACAACCGCACCCTGGGCTTCTTCGCGCTGGGCGCCGTGTTCCTCGCCGTGACGGGCGCGGAGGACCTCTACATCGACATGGGACATTTCGGCCGGCGACCGATCCAGGTCGCCTGGCTGGGGCTGGTGCTGCCGGGGCTGGTGCTCAACTACTTCGGCCAGGGCGCGCTGCTGCTGGCGAACCCCGGCGCCATGGACAACCCGTTCTACCGCCTGGCGCCCGAATGGGGCCTCTACCCGCTGGTGATCCTGGCGACGCTCGCCACGATCATCGCGTCGCAGGCGGTGATCTCCGGGGCGTTTTCGATGACGCAGCAGGCCATCCAGCTCGGCTACGTGTTCCGCATGGACATCAAGCACACCTCGGGGCAGGAGATCGGGCAGATCTACCTGCCCGCCATCAACTGGCTGATGCTGGTGTTCGTCGTCGCGCTGGTGCTCGGCTTCCGCTCGTCGACCAATCTCGCCGCGGCGTACGGCATCGCCGTCTCCGGCATGATGATCATCACCACGACGCTGTCGTTCATCGTGGCGCGCCGCCTATGGCACTGGAATCCCGTGGCGATCGTCGCGCTGACGGCCTGCTTCCTGATCGTCGACTCGGCCTTCCTCTCGGCCAACGCGATCAAGATCGAGGACGGCGGCTGGTTCCCGCTGGTCTTCGGCCTGGGCGTGTTCACGCTGATGACCACCTGGCGCCGCGGCCGCAGCCTGCTGGTCGAGCGGGTGCGCAGCGACGCCCTGCCCCTGGAGCCCTTCGTCGCCGACATCGTGGCGAACAAGGTGACGCGGGTGCCGGGCACCGCCGTGTTCATGACGCAGGACACGCACAACGTCCCGTTCGCCCTGCTGCACAGCCTCAAGCACTACAAGGTGCTGCACGCGCGCATCGTCTTCCTCACGGTTTCGGTGCTCGACATTCCCTACGTCGCCGAGAACAATCGCGTGACCGTCGAGAAGCTGCCGGGCGAGTTCTACCGCGTCAAGGTCTTCTACGGCTTCATGGACGAGCCCGACCTGCCGGCGGCGCTCGAGTGGTGCGCCGAATCCGGGCTCGATTTCGACATGATGGAAACCACCTTCTTCCTCGGACGCGAAACCGTGATCCCCGGCATCGGCGCCGAGATGGCCTATTGGCGCAGCCTGCTGTTCGTCACGCTGTTCCGCAACGCCGGCAGCGCCACGGCCTTCTTCAAGATTCCCTCGAACCGCGTGGTCGAACTCGGGACGCAAGTCGTCCTTTAGTCATAACGGCGCGGCTTTCGCGCAATTATTCACGCCACATGGAGATACCGGCTTCCCGGTATTGGCGTCGTCGCGCCGCTTCCTATACTTGATTGCTGTGGGCATGAGCATCGCCGGTGCGGGCATCGCCGGCGGTGATGAGGGAGGCGCCCTTGGTGATCCGCACTACCGGCTGTGTCGTCCTGCCGTTGCCGCGGCGCGACGGCAGATGCAGCGAACCTCTGCGAGACCCGTCGTTCCCGATCGCGGTCCGGATGCTCGAGCGGCATCCCGGCTATGCGCAAGCGGCGCAGGCTTGCCCCGACCTCGCCGACCCGCATACGGGGGCGCCTCTCATGCCTGCGAGCTGCAACGTGGTGCTGGTCCACGGCGGCCTGTCGAACGGCCTCGCCGATTTCGGCGGCAGCCTGATCGGCGGCCGCCTGCCGCTGCTGGCGCCGGGCGGCGGCATCAACATCTTCCGCTACGAGCACGACACCTGGCTGCCGGTCGAGGACAACGTCGCCGAGCTGGTCGGGCAGGTGCAGACCAAGCTCGCCGGCGCAGCGCTGCTGCTGATCGGCTTCTCGCGCGGCGGCATCGTCGCCACGCGCGCGGCGGCGCGCCTGCGCGAGATCGGCGCCGTCGCCGGCGATGCCGGGCCGCCCGGGCCGTCCGCCCTGCGCGGCGTCCGCGTCATGACCTTCGGCAGTCCGCATCGCGGCTTCGGCACCGCCGACATCGTCAACCGCATGCCGCGCCTCGGCTACTGCCTGCAGTTCCTGGTGTCGTCGGCGCTCGCCGCACTGCCGTTCGCGACGCGCGCGTCGATCTTCCTGCGTTCGCTGTGGCGCCTGTCGCAACTGCCGCCCGGCATCGCCAACCTCTCGCCGGCGAATCCCGAATTCGAGCAGTTCATCCGCTCGCCCGCCGGCCGCTGGGTCGGCCGCCGGCTGCACGCCTTCGGCGGCGCGCCGCGCGAGCCCCGGCGGCTGCCGGCGTGGTGCCGCGCGCTGCTGGCGCGTCCCGTGCCCGGCATCGGCGACGGCGCCGTCTCGCTGCGCTCGGCCACCGCCTACGGCGTCGGCCGCCGCGAGGTTCGCGGCTGCGGCCACCAGGAATATTTCACGCGCGCCGAAGTGCGCCTCGCCATCGCCGGCCACATCCGCCAGCTGGCGGCGGCCGTCGGCCGCGCCTTCAGCGCCAGCCCAGCAGCATGCCGAGCAGCATCATGAACAGCAGCAGCATGCCGGCCCACACGGCGACGCCGGCTGCGGTGATCGCATTCGCCATGCGCAGCGCCTTGTGCTCGTCGGCGACGTTGAACAGCGGGCGCACGCCGTTGCGGATCAGCGCCACGCTGCACGACCAGGCGGCGATGACCAGCAGCACGTTGAAGCCGAGGTCCGGCACGAACAGCCCGAGGGCGCAAAGCCACAGCGGCGTGGGCGCGATCGCGGCCAGCGCGTAGGCGGTCGGGTAATCGGGACGGACGTCCGCAACCGAGCCGAGCTGCTGGATGTAGGACGCCATCAGCGCAACGTTGGCCAGCTCGATGGCGAAGAACACGATGCCGACGACCGCGAGCTCCTCCCATCCCAGCGGTGGCTCGACCAGCGGAAACACCGCGCCGGGCGCCGCCACCTCGGAGTAGGCGTACATCAGGGGCGGGATCAGCGACAGCGGCACGACGAGGAAGGCGAACAACTGCGCCACCGTCGGATGGATGCGCGACAACTCGGGCCACCCGACGCTCTCCGATACCAGCATCTTGGGAAGGTTTGCGAGAGTCATGGCCACCTCCGTTTCATCGCGGCATGACGATTAGACCCTGTTGCCGGCGTTAGTTCAGCACATGCCCTAATGCCCGGCGCAGCCTGCGGCCGTCTGGCGCATGGGTTCCACCAGCGCACTTCCGAAGGCTTGGGGAGTCTGGTTGCCGTTGCCGCACCGTCAAGGCGCCGAAGCGCAGGCAGGCAAAGGCCGGACGCCGTGCGGGTATAATCGCGGGCCTGTCGAAAACGCGAGTTCACCATGGAAGCAGAACGCCTCAAT